>DASQUY010000468.1:0-5989 GCA_035641055.1 Acidimicrobiales bacterium
CTCGACATCGTCGACCCGTGGGAGGAGTTCACCGTCGCCGCTTTCGCCGAGCACGCCCGCACCGCCATCGCCGACATCGAGGCGCGGGGGCGACGCCCGTTGCTCGTGGGTGGTACCGGGCTCTACCTGCGGGCCGTGATCGACGACCTCACGGTGCCCGGCCGATTCCCCGACGCCCGAGCAGAGGTCGATAGCGAGCCCGACACCCGGGCCCTGCACCGCCGCTTGGCGGAGCTCGATCCGGTGGCGGCGGCGCGCATGGAACCCACCAACCGGCGCCGGATCGTGCGGGCCCTCGAGGTGACGCTGGGGAGCGGCCGGCCGTTCTCCTCCTTCGGACCGGGGCTCGAGGCGTACCCGCCGTCGCGGTTCGCCCTGCTGGGGATCGAGCTGCCGTTCCCGGCGATCGCCGCCCGCATCGAGGAGCGCTACCGCCGGCAGCTCGCCGCCGGGCTCGTCGACGAGGCCCGACGGCTGCTCGACGACGCTCGCGGCGTGTCGCGCACCGCCCGCCAAGCCCTCGGCTACAAGGAGCTGTTCGACCATCTCGCCGGCGCGTGCTCGCTGGACGAGGCGATGGAGCTGGCCGTGCGGCGCACCCGACGGTTCGCCCGCCGGCAGCGGTCCTGGTTCCGCCGCGACCCTCGCATCCGCTGGCTGTGCGCCGACGACCCGGCCGACCTGGTCGAGCCGCTGGCCATCGAGCTGGGAATCTCGTCGGGCTGACCGGGTTGGTGCTGGCAGACTGTTGCCCGACATGCGCCTGACCAAGCATCACGGGCTGGGCAACGACTTCCTCGTCCTGCTCGACGCCGAGGCCTCCCACCCCCTCGACGCCGACACGACGCGCACGCTCTGCGATCGCCACATGGGGGTCGGCGCCGACGGCCTCATCCGGGCGACGCCGCTCGACGGCGGCGGCGCAGCCGTGGCGGCGATGGAGCTGCGCAACGCCGATGGGTCAGAGGCCGAGATGAGCGGCAACGGCATCCGCTGCCTGGCTCAGGCGCTGATGCTCGCCGGATGGGTGAGGGAGATGCCGGTGGGGTCGGCTGTGGCGATCCGCACCGCGGCGGGCGTGCGCTCCGTCACCCTGCACGGCCGGCCCGACGCACGCACGCACACCCTGTCGGTCGGCATGGGCTCGGCCCGCATCGACGGCGAGGCGCCGGAGTGGACGGGCGAGGTCGTCCACCGTGCGCTGCGCGTCGACGTCGGCAACCCGCACCTCGTGGCCGAGCTCGCAACCGGTCTGGCCCCCGACGCCGTGGACCTGGTCGACCTGGGCGAGCGGGTGAACGCCAAGGTGCCCGGCGGGGCCAACGTGCACGTCCTGGTGCCTGACGGTCCCGGGCGCATCGCCATCCGGAGCTACGAGCGCGGCGTGGGCCCGACGCTCGCCTGCGGCACCGGTGCGTGCGCCGCCGCCGTGGCTGCCCGGGCCTGGGGGCTGGTGGGAGACTCGGTGACCGTGGATCAGCCCGGTGGCAGCGCCGAGGTCAGCGTCGAGGACCACGGAACGGTCGTGCTGGGCGGTCCCGCCACCTTCGTGGCCACGGTCGAGCTGCCGGAGGGGTGGCCCGAACCGGTGCGGCCGGGGGAGCGGGAACCATGGCGCTGATCGAGCGGGCCTTCCGAGAGAAGATCGTCCTCGTCGGCGTCAGCCTCCCACCCGAGACCGTGGAGCAGACCGAAGCGTCGGTCGACGAGCTGGCCCTCCTGATCGACACCGCGGGGGCGGATGAGGTGGCCCGCGTCTTCCAGCGGCGCCAGGCCCCCGATCCGCCCACCTACGTGGGCAGAGGCAAGGCCGAGGAGCTGCGCGAGGTGGCCGAGGCCACCGACTGCGACACCGTGGTGTTCGACAACGAGCTCACGCCCGCCCAGCAGTTCAACCTCGAGCGGCTGCTCGGGCGCACGGCCATCGATCGCACCGCCGTCATCCTCGACATCTTCGCCCAGAATGCCCATAGCCAGGAGGGCAAGGCGCAGGTGGAGCTGGCACAGCTCCGCTACCGGCTGCCGCGGTTGCGTGGCCGGGGCCAGGCGCTCTCCCAGCAGGCCGGCGGCATGTCGGCGGGCGCGGCCCGCATCGGCACCCGGGGGCCCGGCGAGACGCAGCTCGAGGTGGACCGCCGGCGCATCGAGCGCCGCCTCCACAAGCTGGAGGCCGAGCTGCGCCAGATCGCCAAGCACCGCCAGACCCAGCGCAAGGCGCAGCGTCGCGGCCGCCTCCCCCGGGTGGTCATCGTCGGCTACACCAACGCCGGCAAGTCGACCCTGCTCAACCAGCTCACCGATGCCGATGTGCTGGTCGAGGATCGGCTGTTCGCCACCCTCGACGCCACGACCCGCCGACTGGCGCTGCCCGGCGGCGAGCCCGTGCTCGTAACCGACACGGTCGGATTCATCCGCAAGCTGCCCCACCAGCTCGTCGAGGCGTTCCGCTCGACCCTCGACGTGGCGGTCGACGCCGACCTCCTGGTCCATGTCGTCGATGCCAGCGCCGCCGACCCGGCCGGCAGCATCCGGGCCGTGCGGGACGTGCTGACGGAGATCGGCGCCGATCGGGTCCCCGAGCTGCTGGCGTTCAACAAGTCGGACGTGGCCCCCCTCGCCGCCAAGCGGCTGCGCGAAGGATGGGAGGGGTCGGTGGCGTGCAGCGCCGCCACGGGTGAGGGGATCGACGAGCTGCTCCGGACGGTCGGCGACCGGCTGCGGTCGCTGACGGCCGTCATCGAGATGATCATCCCCTTCGACCGCGGCGACCTGCTAGCGGCCGCCCACCGCGCGGGCGAGGTGTTGCGATCGTCGCCCACCGAGGCCGGCATGCGCATCCGCGGCCGCTTCGACGACGCCCGGCTCGCTCAGCTCCGCGAGTTCGTGGTGACGTGAGCGAGTCCCCGGCCCCGACGGTTGTGGGCTTCGAGCCGCCCCCGTACCCGTACGACCGGCTCGACGACCTCCGCAAGGTGGCCGACGAACTCGACGACGGCGCGGTTGATCTGTCCATCGGCACCCCGTGCGACCCGCCCCCTGCCGCCGTCGTCGAGGCGCTGGCCCGGTCGGGTGCCGAGCGCGGCTACCCGCCCTCGGTCGGCACCCCGGTATTGCGGGAGGCGGCGGCGGGGTGGTTGGCGCGCCGCTTCGGCGCCGCGATCGAGCCGACGCAGGTGGCGGCTTGCATCGGGACCAAGGAGCTGGTCGCTGGCATCCCCCAGTGGCTGCGGCTCCGGCGTCCGGACCGCGACACCGTGCTCTACCCCCACATCAGCTACCCGACCTACGCCATGGGGGCCACCCTCGCCGGTTGCCGGCCCGTCCCGTACCGGGCGATCGACGCGATCGATTCCGGCGAGGCAGATCGGGCCTTGTGCCTCTGGGTCAACTCGCCCAGCAATCCGACGGGCGCGCTCACCGACCTGGGGACCGCGGCCGCCTGGGGACGGCGCCACGGCGTGCCGGTGCTGTCCGACGAGTGCTACATCGAGTTCACCTGGGCGGGGCCGGGCCGGACGATCCTGGCGGAGGGCACGGACGGCGTGCTGGCCCTGCATTCCCTGTCGAAGCGGTCGAACCTGGCGGGCGTGCGGCTGGGCTTCTATGCGGGGGACCGCGAACTGGTGCGCTACCTCTCCGAGGTCCGCAAGCACGCCGGGTTCATGGTGCCGGGGCCGGTCCAGGCGGCGGCCGTGGTGGCGCTCGGCGACGACGATCACGTCGAGGCCCAGCGCCGGCGCTACCGACGTCGCCTCGACCTGCTGGCCGAGGCGCTCCGGGCGATGGGCGCAGCGGCGGACGTGCCGGACGCCACGTTCTACCTGTGGGTGCCGGCCCCCGACGGCGACGCCTGGGCGCTGGCCCACCGCCTGGCGGCCGAGGGAGGGGCAGTGGTCTCCCCCGGGGAGTTCTACGGGCCGGACGGCGCCGGTCATGTCCGCATCGCCGCCGTGCAGCCCGACGAGCGGCTGGCCCTGGTGGCTAAGCGGCTGGGCGCCACCCCCCGGGCGTGACCGGCGGCGGAACCCCCGAGGCTTTCTTCGGACAGGAATGGTCGCCATGGCGGCCATTCCTGTCCTCGGAACGCGTGGGTTCAGTCGTTGGCGTGGAGGTCGGGGTTCAGCTCGACGCTGCCGCCGGCGCGGGGGAGCGCCTCGACCGCGCCCGTGGTGCTGTTGCGGCGGAACAGCAGGTTGTCGTGGCCGCTCAGGTCGCCGGCCTTCACGACCGCGCCGTCCGGCAGCGTCACGCGCGTGCCGGCGGTGACGTAGAGGCCGGCCTCGACGGCGCAGTCGTCGCCGAGCGAGATGCCGATGCCGCCGTTGGCGCCGATCAGGCACCGTTTGCCCACCCGGATCACCTCCTTGCCGCCCCCCGACAGGGTGCCCATGATCGACCCGCCGGCGCCGACGTCGGAGTCCTCGCCGACCACGCTGCCCTGACTGATCCGCCCTTCGACCATGGCGCTGCCCAGGGTGCCGGCGTTGAAGTTCACGTGGCCCTCGTGCATCACGGTCGTGCCGCTCGCCAGGTGGGCGCCCAGGCGCACGCGGTCGGCGTCGGCGATCCGCACCCCGCTGGGAACCACGTAGTCCGTCATGCGGGGGAACTTGTCGAGGCCGAAGACCTGGACGGGACGCCCGGCGGCGCGCAGCGCCAACCGCACCTCCTCGAAGCCGTCGGCGGCGCAGGGGCCGAGGTTGGTCCAGACGACGGTGTTGAGCAGCCCGAACACCCCGTCGAGGTTGGCGCCGTTGGGGGTGACGAGGCGGTGCGAGAGCAGCTGCAGTCGGAGGTAGACGTCGTGCGTGTCGACGGGCGGGTCGCCCAAGCGCTCGATGAACGTGGCGACGGCCCGCCGTTCGACGCGCCGGACCGGATCCGGTCCGCAGGCCGCCGCCACGTCCAGCCCGAGGTGCTCGCTGGCGGTGTCGGCCTCGAGCCGCACGGACCCCGGCGTCTCGGCGCCGAGCCGGGCCGACTCCGCCGCGATCCGGCTGTTGGGGGCCAGGGCGGGGGCCGGGTACCACGTGTCGAGCACCCGGTCGTCGGCGCCGAAGGTGGCCAGGCCGACGCCCCAGGCCCCCGCGAGGGGATCGTTCGCATCGCTCACGGGCCGCCACGCTATCCGGCAGCTATCCGGCGACCGCCAACGCGAACTGGGTATAGCTGTGCGGTCATATGCCGCACAGCTACACCCAGAACGGTGTTGTGGCTCGTAGCCTGCCGGCGTGACCGATCTGTTGGCCCTGACGGCCGAGCTCGTCGCCATACCCTCGGAGAGCCACCACGAGGCCGCCCTGGCCGACCACGTCGAGGCGTCGCTGCGCCGCCTGGAGCACCTCCACGTCGACCGGGTGGGCGACAACGTGGTGGCGCGCACGTCGCTGGGCCGGCCGTTCCGGCTGGTCGTGGCGGGTCACCTCGACACGGTCCCGGCCGACGGCAACGCCTCGCCCCGCGTCGACGGCGACGTGCTGTGGGGCCTGGGCGCCGCCGACATGAAGGGCGGGCTCGCGGTCATGCTCGAGCTGGCGGCGGCGGTTCCGGCCCCCGCGGTCGACGTCACCTGGATCTTCTACGCCGGCGAGGAGGTGGCCGCCGTCCACAACGGGCTGGGCCACCTCTTCGACCGGAGACTGGACCTCGTGACCGGCGACGCCGCGGTGCTGGCGGAGCCAACCGGGGCCGCGCTCGAGGCGGGATGCCAGGGCTCGATGCGCCTGCAGGTCGAGCTGGGCGGCGCCCGGGCGCACACGGCGCGGCCGTGGATGGGCCGCAACGCCCTGCATCGGGCGGGGCGGGTGTTGGCGGCCCTCGACGACTACGCGCCCCGCCGGCCGGTGATCGACGGGTGCGAGTACCGCGAGGCGCTGCAGGCGGTGTTCGCCGAGGGCGGCGTGGCCGGGAACGTCGTGCCGGATCGCGCCGTCATCACGCTCAACCATCGGTTCGCCCCCGACCGCTCGGAGGCCGACGCCCGGGCCCA
>DASQUY010000469.1:0-9087 GCA_035641055.1 Acidimicrobiales bacterium
GGCGAACCGCAGGCCCTCCGCCCGCCACACCAGGCACGCCCCGACCGTGCGGAGGTCCTGCCAGCCGAGGCCCGGGCCGATGGGCGTGCCGCTGGCCCGATCCCACACGATGGTCGACGCCCGCTGGTTGCTCACACCGACGGCCGCCACGGGCCCGCCCTCGGCCAGGGCGGTGGCATCGAACTCGACCAGGCCCGGCGCCGGCGAGGACGGCGGCACCGGGCGGTGATGGACGGCGGTCACCGCCGCGTCGGGCTGCACGACCGCCCCCCGCACGCCCGAGGTCCCGACGTCGACGACGAGCACCCCCTCGCTCATCCCTTCACCACCCCTCGACGGTACCGAACGGCGACGGCAGCCCGAGCTTGCCAGGGTTGAGGATGCCCCGGGGGTCGAGTGCCTGCTTGGCGGCGGCCAAGACGTCGAACGCGGGTCCGAGCGCCTCCCGCATGAACCGTGCTCGGTTGAGGCCCACGCCATGGTGATGGCTGAGGGACCCGCCGCGGGCGAGCACCGCCCGCTGCCCGGCGTCCCACACGTCCCGGTAGTAGGCATCGCGCCGCTCGGCGTCGACCTGCCCGGCGAAGGTGAAGTACAGGCACCCGCCCGACGGGTAGCTGTGCGACTGATGGGCGGAGGTAGCGATCGTGCCCTCGACCGCCAGCAGGGCGTCGACCGTCGCCCGGTAGACGGACGGGAGATCCGCCCAGCTCGCCGACACCTCCATCGTGTCGACCGTGAACCCCTTGCTCGTCAGCGCCTCCAGTGCTGCCACGTCGTTGCGGTGCTCGAGCCAGTGCCCGACGAGGTCGGGGTCGCCGGCCGTGGCGGCGGGTTCGCCCCGCCCGCACTCCTCGTCCACCACCGCCATCACGCCGTCGACCAGCGCCGGGTCACCTTCGTCGAGCGCCAGCAATAGAGCGCGCTCGCCCGTGTGGTACGTGCGGTCGGCCTCGGCCGCGTCGTACAGCCGCAGCACGGCGGGCGTCGCACCGCGCTGGACGATGTGCCGCATGACGGCCAACCCGTCCTCGAACGACGCCAGAAGCCAGGCGCCTCGGCGCTCGTGGCGGGGCGCGGGGTGCACGCGCAGGCGGGCGCCGGTGATGACCCCGAGCGTGCCCTCGCTGCCCACGAACAGCTGCGTGAGGTCCGGTCCGACCGCCGCCCGGGGCCAGCCCCCCGTGGCGATCCGGCGTCCGTCGGCCAGCGCCACGTCGAGGCCCAGCACCATGTCCTCGATCTTGCCGTAGCGCCCGGAGAGCTGCCCGGCCGAACGGCACGCCAGCCAGCCACCCACGGTCGACAGCCCCACCGACTGGGGCCAGTGCCCCAGCGTGACGCCGTGGTCGGCGCGCAGGTCGTGCTCGAGGACGTCCCCGAAGGTGCCGGGCCGAACGTCGAGCACCAGCGACGTGCCGTCGACGTCGACGATGCCCGCCAGCGCCGTGAGGTCGAGCACCACACCGCCGTGCAGCGGCACCGAGGCACCGCACACGCCGCTGCGTCCTCCGGCGGCCGTCACCGGCACCCGCGCCTCGTCGCAGACGGCGAGCACCGCCGCGACCTGGTCGGCGTCCGTGGGACGGGCGACGGCCGCGGCCAGGCCGGCCACCTGGCCCTCGGTCGCCCAGGCCATCGCCAGCGGCCACCAGTCGCGGCTGGCCTCCGCCAGGGTCGCGGCATCGGTGGTCACCTCGTCGCACGCCCGGCGCACGCGGTCGAGCACGTTGTCCTCGACGCCGACCCGGCGCGCGGTGAGGCGGGGGGTCGCCGGGGCGGCGCCGCCAGCGATGGCGATCGGGGGAGTCGGGGCGCCGGGGCCGGCAGGCGGCGTCTCCATGCTTCTGCCCGCGCTCACCGTCGAAAGCGCCGGTCGGCGCGGGCAGAGCCGGGGGAGCTCATCCGCGGACGACCCCCAGCGTGTCCAGGAGCCCGGGAGCCTCCCGCTCGCGGGCCAGCGCCTCGCGGAACCGCGTGACCTCCGCGGCCCGCTCCGTCTCGGACCATCCCAGCTCGGCGGCCAGCAGGTCGGCCACGTCGCCGGCGGCGGCCGCGGTGGCGTCGCTGGCCAGGAGGCGGGCGCGCGTGCGGCGCGCCAGCACGTCATCGAGGGTCTGCGCCATCTCGTAGCGCGCCGCGTAGGCGGCTTCGGCGCGGCGGTAGGGCAGGCCGGGGAGGAGGGGCTTGCCCAGGGAGGGGTCGGCGGCGATCATCGCTTCGACGACCCCCGCCTCGCCGCCATAGCGGTCGGCCAGGTGGGCATCCCGCTCCCGGGCGTCGGGCCACCCTTCGGCGCCCCGTAGCCGCAGGGACCGGGTGCGGCTGCGACGGGCCTGGCGGGGGAGGGGTTCGCCCCGGTCCGAGAGCGCGGCCAGGGCAGCCTCGACGGTGTCCTCGGCCATCTCGCGGTAGGTGGTGAGCTTGCCGCCGGTCACGGTGATCATGCCGCCCTCGCTGGCGAGCACCTGATGGCGCCGCGACAGGTCGGCCGTCCGGCTGTCGCTGGCGTCGCGCACCAGCGGGCGCAGCCCGGCCCAGGTGCCGAGGACGTCCGCCGGATCGAGGGGCTCTCGCACGACGCGGTTGATGGCGTCGAGCAGGTAGGCGACGTCCTCGGGCGTGCACTGCGGGTCGTCGATGTCGCCGGCGTAGTCGGTGTCGGTGGTGCCGATGTAGGTGATGCCGCCGTCGCCGTCCCCGGACGCGTCCGAATCCGGCCAGGGCACCACGAAGATCGACCGGCGGTCGCTGGGCACCGGCACGACGGCGGCGATGTCGTTGCGCAGCTTGCGCCAGGGCACGGCGACATGGATGCCCTTCGCGGGACGGATGCTGCCGGGGTGCGTGCCCTCGTCGAGGGCCCGCAGCTCGTCAGCCCACACGCCGGTGGCGTTGACGACCACCCGCGCCCGCACGTCGACCATCTCCCCGGCCCCGCCCCGGGGCTCGACGACGGCGCCGGCGACGCGGCCGCTCGCGTCCTTGGCGATCGCCGTGACCGGGGCATGGTTGACGACCGTGGCCCCGAAGTCGAGGGCCGCCGTGCGCAACACGGCGAGGGTGAGCCGGGCGTCGTCGGCTTGGGCGTCGTAGTAGAGGTAGGCCCAGGCCAGGCGGTCGCCCAGTGTGGGCATGTGGGCGAGGGTGGCGTCGCGGCCGAGGCGGCGGTGGCGCTTTCCGATGCGCAGGCCGCCTGTGAGGTCGTAGGCCCACATGGCCGAGCCCAGCGCCCGGGCGAGCCGCTTGGAGATGAAGCCGCCCTTGCCCTCGAACACCGGTATGAGAAACGGCAGCACCTTCACGAGATGAGGGGCGTTGCGCAGCAGGCGCTGCCGCTCCCGCAGCCCCTCGTAGACCAGGCGGACGTCACCGTTCTGCAGGTAGCGCAGCCCGCCGTGGATCAGCTTCGACGACCGAGACGACGTGCCCGAGGCGAAGTCGTCCCGCTCGACGAGGCCGGTGCGCAACCCCCGGGAGGCGGCGTCGAGTGCCACGCCCGCGCCCGTGATGCCGCCCCCGATGACCAGCACGTCGTAGGTGCCCTCGCCGAGTCGGGCGAGGTTGTCGCTGCGGTCGAAGGTGCCGAGGGGCATAAGCGGCACCGAGCCTACGGGGTGAGGCGCTCGGCGCCGTCTCGTGTTCTGGGTGCAGCTGTGCGGTCATCTGCCGCACAGCTGCACCCGGTTTGTCGGAGGGGACGCGAACCTCCAGGTCAGGGGACGCAGCCGCCGCCGAGAACACCCTTGCGACCAGGTGGCCGGGAGTGTCAATATCCGCTGTCCCCGGTGCCGGGCCCCGTGGGAAGCGGATCGCTCCTCCGGGATTGCGTTCGGGCCCCCGGGGACCACAGACTCCGATCCGAGTTCGCGCTCGCGACCCTGATCGTGTAGACGACGACGTCACCACAGGGGGATCCACCCGCCATCATGAAGCAGACCTGGCGCCAGCACGCCGCGTGCCGCGGCCTCGATCCCATGATCTTCTACCCGGCCACCGACGAGGAGGCCGTGGCTGCCAAGGCGGTGTGTGCGCAGTGTCCCGTACGCGAGGCGTGTCTCGAGCACGCCCTCAGCGTGCGCGAGAAGGACGGAGTGTGGGGCGGCTGCACCGAGCGGGAGCGCCGCCGCATCATCCGTCAGCGCCGCCGCGCGTCGTAGCCGTCCCCGCGACCACCGGCGCCTAGGCTGACACGCCTATGACTCTGGACGAGCTGGGTGGCTGGCCGGCGATCCTGGGGGCGCTGGCGGCGCGGCGCGACCTGGCCGCGGACGAGGCCCGCGCCGCCATGACCGAGATCCTCGACGGCGCCGCCACGCCGGCGCAGATCGCCGGCTTCATCGTGGCGCTGCGCATGAAGGGGGAGACCGTCGACGAGCTGGGGGGACTGGTCGACGCCATGGTGGCGGCCGCCGAGCACGTGGCGCTGCCGCCCGGCGAACCGGCCGTCGACGTCGTTGGCACCGGGGGCGACCGGGCTCACACGATCAACGTGTCGACGCTCGCCGCGCTCGTGGTCGCCGGCGCCGGCGGGCGGGTGTGCAAACACGGCAACCGGGCGGCGTCCTCGGCCACGGGCGCCGCCGACGTGCTCGAGGCGTTGGGCGTGCGGATCGACTGTGGTCCCGACGAGGTGGCGCGCTGCGTCTCCGAGGCGGGCATCGGGTTCTGCTTCGCCCCCCGCTTCCACCCCGCCATGCGCCACGCCGGTCCGCCACGGCGCGAGCTCGGCGTCGCGACGGTGTTCAACTTCCTCGGGCCCCTGGCCAACCCGGCGGGGGTGCGTCGCCTCATGATCGGCGTATCCGACCCGTCCATGGCCGACCGGATGGTCGGCGTCCTGGCGGCGCGCGGCTGCGAACACGTTCTGGTGGTCCACGGCCACGACGGCCTCGACGAGCTCACGGTCACGACCACCTCGCAGGTCGTGGAGCTGCGCGGCGGCGACGTGCGGTCGTACGAGATCGACCCCAAGGAGCTCGGTATCGACCCGGCCCCCGCCGAGGCGCTGGTCGGCGGCGATCCCGCCACCAACGTCGACCTCGCCCGCCGGGTGCTGGCCGGCGAGGCCGGTCCGCAGCGGGACATCGTCTGCCTGAACGCGGCGGCGGCGCTCGTGGCGGCCGGCCGCGCGGACGACCTGGCCGGGGGGCTGGAGGCGGCCCGTGCCTCGATCGACGACGGGGCGGCGGCGGCCGCACTCGATCGGCTCGTCGCCGCCTCCAACCGCGGGTGAAACGTCGGCACCACCGTCGGAGTCAGTCCCTCCCGGACGCTGATGCTGCGATAATCGTGATCCTTGAGTGACGCCGTGGGATCGGAAGCACCCAAATCCGCCGCCGACCCGATCCGGGACCGGCTGCTGGCGGCCGCGGCCGCCGTGTTCGCCGAGAAGGGGTACGACCGGGCCGGCGTGCAGGAGATCGCCCGCCGCGCCGGGTTCACCACCGGCGCCATCTACGGGCGGTTTCGGGGCAAGGCCGAGCTGCTCCTGGCGGCCATGGACGCCAATTGGTACGACGAGATCGAGCAGCTCTTCGCCGAGCACCGCTTCGAGGGGCGGGTCACCGACATCCTGACCACGGTCGGCTCGCACCTCGTGACCGAGGAGTTCGACAGCGGCCAAGCGCTGCTGCTGGAGGCGTTCGTGGCCGCCCGACGCGAGCCCGAGGTGGCGGCCATGCTGCGGCGGGTGGTCGGCGAGCGGACGGAGTGGCTGACGGCGCTGGTCGAGCAGGCCAAGCGCACCGGCGCCATCGACCCCGAGCTGGACAGCCGGTCGGTGGTGCGGTTCTGTCATGCCGTCGGGTTCGGGTTCCTGTTGCTCGGGGCGATCGATCTCGACCGGCCCGACCCCGAGCCGTGGGAGACGCTCATCGCCCGGCTGGTCGACGCCGTGGCGGTGGACGCCGTCCCCCGGCCGCCGGCCCGGTAGGCGGCGCCCTCATGGCCGAGTGCCGCTGACCACCAGGTACATGAGGGCGTAGACGAAACCAGACGTTCGGCTGGTGTCGATGGCCTGGTCCCACCGGCTGAGCTCGTCGTCGTCCCAGGCGCCAATGCCCCGGTCACGCCACAGGCGCGGCCAGGAGGGAAGGCCGAACGCGTCACCAGGATCGGTGATCACCAGCGGGAACGCTGCCACGGCGATGTCGGTCACGCGGCGGGACGCGAAGATCTCGGGCAGCTCGCTGGCCAGGCGTCCGTTGCGGTAGCCGACGTCACGGCGCAGACGCTTGACGCGGTCGGTGAAGGTCCTCGGGACGCCCGGGACATGGAGGACGAGCGATTCCTGGTCAGGGTCGGACACGACGATTCGACCACCGGGGCGGGTCACTCGCAGGAGCTCGTCGACGGCGGCTGACGGGTCGGTCAGATGCTGCATCACCCGATCGCAGCGGCAGGCGTCGAAGACCTCGTCGGCGAAGGGCAGAGCCAGGGCATCGCCTCGACAGACCGTCACGCCGCGTTGGGCTGCCTGGCGGCACATGACACTCGACGGGTCGAGGCCGACGACACGATTTCGACCGAGGTGGGCCGCGTCGGTGCCGGGGCCGCAGCCGACGTCCAACACGAGTCTCGCATCAGCCACGAGCTCGTAGGTGTGTTGCTTGTAGGCACGGATCGCCGGCCGCTCGTTCAACCGCTCCTGCCAGATCACCGCCTGTTGTGGATCTGGGCTCTCGTCAACAGCCCCGTAGGTGAAGGTCACACCCCGATGATGGCCGTGCCGGTATCAGCGGCTCTCGGCACCCCGGGAGAACGCGACGCCCGAACGGTGACAGGCTTCCCGCATGGCCCGTCGCGAGGGGGCGCTGCACGACGCGGTCGGACGCGAGCCCCAGGCAGCGCCCGGCCCTCCGGTGGCGGGCGAGGGGCCGGGTTGCGCCCCGTTTCCGCGCGTCCCCGTCCTCGCCCTCGGCGCGGTCGTTGTCCTGGTGCTGCTGGCAGTGGCGCCCCGCTACGGCTGGCACCGCGACGAGCTGTACTTCCTCGAGGCCGGGCGGCACCTCGCCTGGGGGTACGTCGACCAGCCACCGTTCGTGGTCGTCGTGGCCCGGGCGGCCGACGCGCTGGCACCCGGCAACCTGGCGGTGCTGCGCCTGCTCCCGGCCCTCGCCACCGCCGCGACGGTCGCCCTGGCCGCCGCCATCGTGCGCGAGCTGGGCGCCTCGACCCGGGCCCAGGCGGTGGGCGCAGCCGCGGTCGCGGCCGGGGGCTTCGTCCTCGGGGCCGGGCACCTGCTGTCGACCGTCGTGTTCGACCTCACGGCCTGGATGGCGTTGCTCTGGGCGATCGCCCGGCTGCTGCGGACCAACGACCCTCGGTGGTGGCTGGCGTTCGGGGGCATCGCAGGGGTCGCGATGCTCAACAAGCACCTGGTGGTGCTGCTCGCCATCGCCGTTGTCTGCGGCCTGGTCGCTGATCGTCGGTGGCGGCTGGTCGTGACGCCGTGGGCCGCCGGCGGCGCGGCGCTGGCCCTCGCCATCGCGGCACCGCATCTCCTCTGGGAGATGGACCACGGCTGGCCGCAGCTGTCCCTGGCCCGGGCCCTGGCCGACCGCCTGGCCGGCGAGAACCGGGCGACGCTGTTGCCGCTCCAGTTGCTCTACGTCGGTCCGCTCCTCGTCGGCACCCTGATCGTCGGCGTGCGGTGGCTGGCGCGGCGGCCCGGCGCGCATCCCTACCGTCCGCTGCTGTGGGCGTGGTTGGCGGGGCTCGTCGCGGTCTTCGTCACCGCCGGCCGGCCGTACTACGTCGTGCCGCTCACGACCGTGGTCCTGCTCGCCGGTGTTGCCGCCCGCGACGACCGGGCGGGGCTCCGACGCCTGAGCGGGCTGATCGCGCTCAACGCCGTCGGCGTGTTGCTGCTGGCGCTGCCTCTCCTTCCCCGGTCGCTCGCCGACGTGAGCGCCGGCGTGAACGAGGCGACGGCCGAGACGCTGGGCTGGCCCGAGTTGGTCGAGCAGGTGGCTGGCGTCGTCGACGACCTGCCGCCCGCCGAGCGGCGCTCGGTCGTGCTCCTGACGGATACCTACGGCGAGGCCGGCGCCATCGCCGGCTACGGCCGCGCCCGGGGGCTGCCGCCCGTCTACTCGCCCCACAACAGCTACGCCGACTTCGGCCGGCCGACGGACGCCAGCGCCACCGTGGTGGCGGTCCGCTTCCGGCCGGACGAGTTGGCGCCGTACTTCCGACGGTGCCGGCAGGTCGACACCGTCGACAACGGGCTCGGGATCGACAACGAAGCCCAGGGCACGCCCATCGTCGTCTGCCGGGGCCTGCAGCGCGGCTGGGAGGCGACGTGGGAGCAGCTTCGCCACATTTCCTGAGCGTAGAGTCGGCGTGGTGGAGGACTTCCTGCTCTTCGCCGGCTCTGCGAGCCGGAAGCTGGGCGCGTCCATCGCCGAGTACCTGGGGTGTGAGCTGGGCTCGTCCGAGACGCTGCGGTTCTCGGAAGGCAACCTGTTCGTGCGCGTCCTGGAGAACGTGCGGGGCCGGGACGTCTTCCTGGTGCAGGGCACCGCGTTCCCGGCCAACGACAACCTCGTGGAGCTGTTGTTCTGGATCGACGCGCTCAAGCGCGCCAGCGCATCCTCCGTCACGGCGGTGATCCCGTACTTCAGCTACGCCAAGGGCGACAAGAAGGACGAGCCGCGAGTGTCGATACGGGCGAGGGTGTGCGCCGACGCTATCGAGGCCGCCGGTGCCGACCGGGTCGTCACGCTCGATCTGCACGCCCCGCAGGTCCAGGGGTTCTTCCGGATCCCGGTCGATGACCTGTATGCGCTGCCCGTGCTCTGCGACGCCATCTCGTCCGAGGGCCTCGAGGAGCTCGTCGTCGTCGCCCCGGATGCCGGCTTCGCCCGGAAGGCCGGGGACTGGGCGAACCGGCTCGGGGCACCGACCGCCATCGCCGACAAGCGGCGAGTCGACCACACGGAGACGGCCGAGGTGGTGGAGCTGATCGGCTCGGTCGACGGCCGGACCGCCCTGATCGTCGACGACTTCACGATCTCGGCGGGGACGCTCGTCGATGCCGCCCGCGTCGTCAAGGACCGGGGTGCGACATCGGTCTACGCCGCC
>DASQUY010000470.1:0-3361 GCA_035641055.1 Acidimicrobiales bacterium
GTGCAGTCGGGCCGAGGCGGCAGCGCTCGTCGACAACGGCGCGGTCACGGTGGAGGGGCGGGTCGCCACGGCGCGGTCCCGGCGGCTGGCCGAGGGCGACGTCGTCGCGATCGAGCAGCCCGCCCCACGCCACGAGGACCCGCTGGCACCGGACGCGGGGGTCGACGTGCCGGTCACCTTCGCCGACGCCGACCTGCTGGTCGTCGACAAGCCCGCCGGGTTGGTCGTGCACCCGGGGGCCGGCCAACGCTCGGGGACGCTTGTCCACGGCCTGCTGGCCCGCTATCCGGAGATCCGCGAGGTGGGCCAGCCCGACCGACCCGGCATCATCCACCGGCTGGACAAGGGGACCTCGGGCCTGCTGCTGGTCGCCCGGTCGCCGGCCGCCTACGAGGCGCTGGTGTCCGCCCTGGCGGCCCGCGCCGTCGGCCGCCGCTACCGGGCACTGGTGTGGGGCGCCGTCGAGTCGCCGGCCGGCCTGGTCGAGGCCCCCATCGGCCGCAGCGCCCGTGACCGCACCCGCATGACGGTCACCGTGGCCGGCCGGGAGGCCCGCACCCGCTACGAGGTGGTGCGCCGGTTCGGCGACCCCGTGACGGTCAGCGAGCTGCGCTGCACGCTCGAGACCGGTCGGACGCACCAGATCCGCGTGCACCTGGCGTCGATCGGCCATCCCCTGGTCGGCGACGCCCGCTACGGCGGCCGGCGCCCGTCGCTGCCCGTCCCCCGGACATGGCTGCACGCCGAGCACCTGGCGCTCGACCACCCGATCACCGGCGAGCCCCGGGCCTTCGACTCCCCGCTGCCGGACGACCTGACGGCGGTGCTGGCAGGCCTGCGCTGATAGAAGACGTCAGTCTGCGGGCGCAGCCGTGGGCCAGTCTCGCTCGCCGCGGGCCATCCGGGCGATGTCGGCCAGTGTCAGGTCGTCCAGGTGGCGGCGCATGTGCTCGCTCAGCATCCCCCAGATGGCGAGCAGGACGCACTGGCCCTCGTGGTCGCAGGCGCCGTTCTGATGGGGCTCGCCGAAGTCGCCCACGGTGATGGGACCGTCCACCGCGCTGACGATGTCACCCAGCGTGATGGTGCCGGCCTCGCGGGCGAGCACGTAGCCGCCGCCGACGCCCCGCTTGGAGCGGACGAGGCCGGCCCCCTTCAGCGCCAGGAGGATCTGCTCCAGGTAGGGCTGGGGCAGGCCGGTGCGCTCGGCGATGTCCCGGACCGACGTGGGTCCGGCCTCGCCGGCATGCAGCGCCAACGACAGGAGGGCCCGGCTGGCGTAGTCGCCCCGGGTCGAGACCTTCACGCCGGACAACTGTACGGGGCGCGGCGGGACTCGCGTGCCGCCGGGGCCCCCAATCATTCCGGGTTCGTGACGTCCCGATGAGGGGGTGCCGAGGCCGATACGGTGGGGCCAGGAGAGGCACAGGCGTGGTCGACGAACTTCTACTCCCTGACTACGACGGGGCCTGCGTCACGAACGTCGTGCCCGCACTGCTGGGACCGCCCGAGGACGCGCCCGCGTGGCTGCCTGCGGCAGCCACCGACGCGCGCCAGGTCGTGCTGTTCGTGCTCGACGGCATGGGCTGGAACCAGCTCGGCCTCCGCCGGCCGCTCGCCCCCACGCTGACGGCCATGGCGGGCGGCCCCATCACCACCGTGGTGCCGTCCACCACCTCGACCGCCCTTACGTCGATCACCACCGGACTGCCCCCGGGAGAGCACGGCATCGTCGGCTACCGCATGGCCGTGCACGGCGAGGTGCTGAACGTGCTGCGCTGGACGACGGCCGCCGGCGACGCTCACCAGAGCCTCCCGCCGGCCAAGATCCAGACGATCGCCCCGTTCCTCGGGGAGCGGCCACCAGTGGTCACCCGGGCCGAGTATCGCCGCTCCGGGTTCACCGGCGCCCACCTCGACCCGGCGCGGTTCTGGGGCTACCGCACGATGGCCACGATGGTCACCGAGGTGGAGCGCCTGCTGCGCAGCTCCGAGCCGTTCGTCTACGCCTACTACGACGGGCTGGACAAGGTGGCGCACGAATACGGCCTGGGGGAGCACTACGACGCCGAGCTGGCCTGGATCGACCAGGTTGTCGACCGGATCGTGTCCCGCCTTCCGTCCGGGGCCGCTCTCGTGGTCATCGCCGACCACGGCCAGATCGAGACCGGGGACCACGTGCGCCAGCTGGCGTCGGGCGTGCTGACGCACTGCTCCATGCAATCCGGCGAGGGCCGGTTCCGCTGGTTGCACGCCCGCCCGGGACGGGCCCGGGCGCTGGGCGAGGCGGCCGCCGAGTTCCACGGCGCCGACGCCTGGGTGATGACGCGGGACGAGATCCTCGACGCCGGCTGGCTGGGACCGGTGGTCACCGAGGCGGCGCGCTCGCGGCTCGGCGACGTCGCGCTGGTGGCCCGCACCGACGTCGCCTTCTACGACCCCGACGACACCGGCCCCTACGAGCTCATCGGCCGCCACGGGTCGTTGACGCCGGCCGAGATGCTCGTCCCCCTGCTGGCTGCACGGGCCTGAGTTTCGAGGGGGGAGGGGAACCCTCCGGCGGGCGTGTGGAGACTGGTGCCAGGCGTGGCAGGATGGCCCGCATGTCGCTGTCCGATGATCAGAACCCCCAGGCGGCGCCGACCTCCCTCGAGCACGCCGAGGTCGTCAGCCGTGGCGACGAGCAGGGGCCGGCCAACGAGTCGGTCGAGCAGCCGGCCAAGGTGATGCGCATCGGGTCGATGATCAAGCTCCTGCTCGAGGAGGTGCGCCAGTCCGAGCTGGACGAGCGGAGCCGTGACCGCCTCCGGGAGATCTACGAGACGTCGATCTCCGAGCTGTCCGAGGCGCTCTCGCCCGACCTGCGGGACGAGCTCGACCGCCTCGCCCACCCGTTCGCGGGATCGGACGCGCCCAGCGAGGCCGAGCTGCGGGTAGCCAAGGCCCAGCTCGTGGGCTGGTTGGAGGGCCTGTTCCACGGCATCCAGGCCACGCTCTTCGCCCAGCAGGTGGCGGCCCGCCAGCAGCTCGACGAGATGCGCCGGAGGCTCCCCCCGGGCGCGCCGCACAGTCAAGAGGCCGAGTCGCGCCCGGGCACCTATCTTTAGGGTGTGACTCAGGGGCTGGGGGCCCTCAGCGCTCAGAGCGCTCGTGCGTTGGTACTGGTGGGCGGCACGGCGGTGGTCGTCGCGGTGGCGGCCGCGCTGGTCGCCGCGGGAGCGGACCGAGTCGAGGTCGTCGCCACGCTGGCGTTCGTGCCTGTGTTCGCGGCCGGGCTCCTGGCCGGGCGAACGCTGGGGTGGGTGACAGCCGCCGCGGCCACGGCGGTGTACCTCGCGGCCCGATCGGCCGACCTCGACGA
>DASQUY010000471.1:0-2420 GCA_035641055.1 Acidimicrobiales bacterium
ACCCGGCCGGAGCGATCGATCGCACCCACCGGAGCTGGCATCGCCGCGCCGCCGGCACCGCTGCTCGGGCGGGATGCAGAGCTGGCCGGCGTCACACGGCTGTTGGCCCGCGAGCGGCTGGTCACCATCGTCGGGCCGGGCGGGGTGGGCAAGACGCACCTGGCGCTCGAGGCCGCCCATCGGGCGGCCGTGGGCTCGGATGCCACCCTCGTCCGCTTGGCGGCCGTCACCGACGGAGGGGCCGTCCCCGACGTCCTCGCCCGGGCTCTGGGGCTGCAGGCCGGCGCCGGGGACGTCGTCGACCGTTGCGCCCTGCGACTCCGCTCGGGCCCGCACCTGCTGGTGCTCGACAACTGCGAGCACCTCCTGCAACCGGTTCGGGTGCTGACCACGTCGCTGCTCGAGGCCTGCCCGGCGCTCACCGTCCTCGCCACCAGCCGGGAGCGACTGGCCGTGCCGCTGGAGCAGACCTGCCGGCTCGCGCCCCTGCCCATGCCCGACCCCACGCGGCCCGACGAGGCGGGCCGCACGGCGTCGGTGGCGCTCTTCGTCGACCGGGCTCGACGGGTGCGGCCGGACTTCGATCTGGGACCCCGGGGGCTGTCATCGGTGGCCGGCATCATCCGCGCCGTCGACGGCCTGCCGCTCGCCATCGAGCTGGCGGCCGGACGGCTCTCGTCGATGAACGTGGCGGACGTGGAGGCCCGGCTCGACCGCGCCCTCGACCTGCTCGGCCGGGGCCCGGCTCCGGGCGACGGCGCCGAGGCCCGGCACCGGACCCTGCGCGCCGCCATCGCCTGGTCGTACGACCTGGTCCCGGACGACGAGCAGCGGCTCTTCCGGCACCTGGCGGTGTTCGCGGACGGCTTCGACCTGGACACCGCCGAGACCGTTGCCCACGACCTCGGGCTCGCCGGCGATCCGGGCAGCGCGCTGGCCCACCTGGTCGACGCCTCCCTGGTCGTCGCCGAGCTCGACGGCGTGCCCCGCTATCGGATGCTCGACTCGCTCCGCGCCTACGGGATCGACCGCCTCCGGGCCGAGGGCGAGCTCGACGCCGCGGCGCAACGGCTGAGGCGGTGGGCCGTCGAGCTCGCCCGTTGGTTCGAGGAAGTCGCCGAGACGGACGACGAGCTCGCCGCCGACGCCCGGCTGCGGCGCGAGTTCGGCAACCTTCGAGCCGCCTGGAGCGACACCCGGGCCGCCCACGACCTCGACAGCGCGACGGAGATCGCGCTGTCGCTCTTCTGGGCCGGCGCCTGGCGCGACCTGGCCGAGTTGTGGCGCTGGGCTTTCGAGCTGGCGGCCGACGACGATATCGAGGGCCACCCGCGGCAGGCTGCCGTGCTCGGGCTCGCCGCGGAGGCGTCCTGGTTCTCCGCCGGCGATCTCGACCGCGCCGAGGCCCTGGCGCAGCGGGCTTGCGAGCTCGCCACGCGCGACGACCCGAGGGGATGGGCGATGAGCCGCGGCGCGCTGGCGGACGTGACGCTCTTCCGCGGCCGTTACGAGGAGTCCCGCGATCTCACGATCGACGCCCGGCGCGGAACCCCCTTCGAGGCCGAGGGCTACGCCCAGGCTGCCCTCGCCGCCGGCTACGGCGGCGAGGTCGACGCCGCCCGCGAGCTGCTCGATGTGGCCAAGTCGAAGGCGACCTCGCCGACGCTGCGGGCCTGGACCCGCTACGCCGAGGGTGAGCTCGCCGGGCTGAGCGGCGACTGGCCGGCCGCCGAGGCCGCCTACCGGGACGCGATCGACATCACGGGCATCACGGGCGCCCACTTCATCGAGGGAGTCGCGTCCGTGGGGCTCGTCTCCGCCCTGGTGGCCCAGGGCGTGATCGACGACGCCCTGCGGGGCTACCGACAGCTGGTCGATCGGTGGGAGCGCACGGGAGGGTGGACCCAGCAGTGGACGACGTTGCGCAACCTGGCCGACCTTCTCGAGCAGCTCGGCGATGTGGCCACGGCCCGGGAGCTGCGCGACGCCGCGGACGCCGCACCGGAGGCCGCCGTGGTCCATCCGGCCGGTGACGCGGGAGCAGTCCGGCGTGACGGGCCCCGCGCGGTCCCCGACCATCGCCGTGTGCTCGACCTCGCCCGGAGCGCCATCGACCAGGCGTTGGCCGCCCGCTGTGCCCCGCCCCGGAGCACCGGTCGCCCGCGCTAGGTGGCGAAGCCGGGGGCATCGCCTCCCCGCGCCCGGATGTCCGTGAACGGTTCGGCGAAGTGCCAGCGGTGGCCTTCGATGTCGTTGGCCTCGTAGCGGCGTTGGCCGTAGAAGGCATCCTCGAGCGGCATGGTGATGTCGGCGCCTTCCGCCACGGCTCGCTCGTAGTGGGCGTCGATGTCGTGGACCCGCACCTGCATCTGGATGGTGGAGCCACCGAGCGCCGCCGGGCTGTGGATGCGGTGCTCCGG
>DASQUY010000472.1:0-3498 GCA_035641055.1 Acidimicrobiales bacterium
CGGCTCACGGCGACCGGCTACACCGTCCGCCGCTACCGCTACCGCGACCTCGTCGCCGATTCCCACCGCGTCCACCGCGAACTGGTTGTAGCTATCCGGCATATGACCGCATAGCTACAACCAGAATGGTCTTCTCAGGACCCATAGGCACCCGGGCCAGTGAACATGCCCTGGTGCCAACGGCGGGGGGTGGCGACCAGGGCGCGGGGGTAGTCCTCGAACAGCCAGCGGGCGAAGTTGCGGCGGGTCCAGCCCGTGGCGCCGGCCAGGCGGAGCCCGGCTCGCACCCCCTTGCGGTGGCTCACGAGCCGGGCGAGGAGCAGCGACATGCGGTGGTCGGCGAGCAGCGCCCGGCGTACGGCCTGCCGGTACCGGGCCATCACGACGCCGGGCGACGGGTCGGCACCGGACGGGTCGCCGACGATGGCCTCCGCCGCCACGATCCCGGTGAGCAGCGCCTGGGCAATGCCCTCGCCGGTGAGCGGGTCGGTGGCGGCGGCGGCGTCCCCGACGAACAACGTCCGCCGGCCGGTGAGCACCGCCTGGTCGACCCGGGCGGGGATCGGCCAGGCGCGGTGCCGGGATTCGGGCCGCGCCCCGTCGCCGAGCACCCGGCGGATGTGCGGCCGCCGAAGCAGCTCCCGCCAGATGCCGGCCATGTCGCGGACCCGCGTGACCTTCCCGCCCCGGACCGTCCCGAAGCCGACGTTGGCGACGCCGCCGGCGAGGGGGAAAGACCAGGCATAGCCGGGGAGCAGGTCGGGCTCGAACCAGACGAACAGCTGTCGGGACGCCAGGGTGGCTACCCCGCCGAAGTACTGACGGAAGGCGTGCCACTCGCCCCGGTATCCGGAGGCTGCCAGCCCCAGGTGCTTGCGGGTGGGCGACCACATGCCGTCGGCGGCGACGGCGTAGGGGGCGGTCAGCTCGCCCATGCCGTCGACGGCGACGGTCACCTCGCGGGCGTCCTCGCGGGCCCCGACGCTGGCGTACCCGTCGAGCACCGTGACTCCGGCCGTGCGGGCGACGTCGAGCAGGGCGGCGTCGAGGTCGGACCGGCGGGCAACGGCGGCGTGGGTCCCGTCCCCCCGCGGCATCGGAAAGGTCACCTCGTGCCCGGCCGGACCCCGCACGACCACGTCGTCAACGCGCCGCCACGAGGCCACCCCGCCGGGATCGAGACCCAGCCCCTCGAGCAGCCGCAGCGCCCCGGTGGTCAGGCCGTCGCCGCAGACCTTGTCGCGCGGGAACCGCGCCCGGTCGACCACCACGACCCCGCGTCCCGCCCGCGCCAGCGTGATCGCCGCTGCCGCCCCAGCGGGGCCACCCCCGACGACGACGACGTCGGCCGCGTGCACCCCGCCACGCTAGCGGCACCCCACCCACCGAACTTGCGGTGGTTAGAGGCCGAGCGGGTAGGGCGAGAGTGGCACCGAACGGTACGGAATCTGCACCTCGCCAACAGCTCCACAGCGAGGCCTCCCAGCAACAACGCAGATGCAAGCCGCGACAAGCGTGACCTATCCGCTGATGCTCCAAGGACGTCACAGCGTCCCTAACCACCGCAAGTTCGAGCTGGGGCTGCTGGCGATCAGCAGAACTCGCCTTCGCCGGGGCGGTAGGTGGCTTGGAACGTGTCGGTCGTCGGCTCCCGGTCGGGGTAGGTGACCCTCCGGGTGACGGTGACGTTGGTGCACTTCCCGTTGGGGGACTCGGAGATGTCGACCTGTTCGCCCCTGGCGTAGGTCGTCGACCACATCGTGACCGTGATGCTGGTGTCGGTGTACGAGGTGTCGACGAGGATGCCGTGGGGCGTGTTGTTCACGAACGCCAGATCCGGCGCCGGGTAGCCCATCGTGGCCTCGCGGCCGCGCGGATACCGGGAGAAGTACTCGCTGTGGGCCTGGTACTCGATGATGTCCAGGCCGCAGAAGAAGGCGGCGTTGAACGTGGTGGTGGAGAACTGCGACACGCCGCCGCCCACCTCGTCGACGTGCTCGCCGTCGCGGATGGCACCCGCCTCGACGAAGCCCTTGGTGGTCGTGCGCTCGCCGACGATGGCGTTGATCGAGAACGTCTCGCCGGGCAACACGAGCGTGCCGTCGACGATGTCGGCTATGCGGTGGATGTTGGCGACCCGGGATTCGCCGGGGTTGTGGTAGGTCGTGAAGCCCGGGCCGGCGGTCGCGGGAGCACCGTCTCGCCACGCGTGGTTGCCACAGACCGGCTGGTTCACGCCTAGGCCCTCGGCCTCCTCGGTGGTGAGGTCGGGCTCGGTGACGGCCACCTCGAGCTCCGCCGCCGGTGGGCCCGCGCCAAACAGGGCGTCCCGGACACGCTGAGGGCTGTCCTCGCCACAGCAGGTCACGCCGTTCTCGGACGGGATGACGACGGGGCCGTCGGCGCCGAGTTCGATCCGGGCGTTCTGCGGCTCGGAGACGATGTCGGCGAACACCTGCGGCACCTCGTTGCGCACCACCTTCGGCTTGATCGCCAGCTGCAGCTCGCCCTCCTCCGTCACAGGTTTGATCCAGGTGCGGAGCTGTTCCGGTGGCACCGTCCTACTGACGCCGTCGGCCGTGAGCTCCAGCCCATTGGCGGTCATCTGGTTGGCCTCCTCGGCGCGCTGCCGGGCCTGGTCGTCCGTGATGGCGGGGGCGATCGGCACTCGCCCCACGTTGACCTCGATCGGTCCGGTGCGGGACCGGGCGGCGGCCTCGGGCAGCGCCTCGACCAGGGCTTCGGTGTCGATTCCCTCCCCGGGCACGCCTTCCACCGCGACCCAGCCCTCCTCGGAGAGGCGGATGTCCGCGGGCCGTGGAGACCTGAGCTCGTCGCCCTGGAGCTCCTGCACCGCCGCAGCCACAGTGGGCTCGCTCACCGTGTAGCGGACGTCGACCTCCCGCGGGGTGAAGAACGACTTGACCCACGTGAACGGACGGGTGACGAGCGCATCCCGGCGACCGGCGTCGAGGGCAGCCTCGGAGGTGCTCCGCTCGTCGAGCGTGAGCCCGATCTGGCCCGCCGTCGTCTCGTAGGTCTGGTCGCGGCTCGTGATGATGACGGGCCGCGCCGCGATCTCCTCGGCAATGCCGGCCATCACATCGGGCAGCGACTGCTCGCCGAGGCCGCCGACCGGCCGCCCGGCCACCTCGACGTTGCGCTGCACCTGGCCCGATAGCGCGGCGGTGTCGACCGCCCAGGCGCCGACCAGCAGCACCACGCCGAGTACGGGCAGGGCGGCGGCCGCCAGCCACCAGCGTCGTTGCCGACCGTCGCGCTCGGCACGATCGGGCCGGACGTGTCGGGGCGCCACCGGCTCCTCGCCCTCATGGTCGCCGCCGTGACCGTTGCCGGCGCCGGACGGACCCTGCTCGGTGGGGGTGGGACCGGCGATGCGGGGGAGCGGGCCCGAGGTCCGACCCTCGGCGGCAGCGGCGCCGCCGAGCACGAGCGTGCGGTCGCGGCCGTCGTGGCGCTGCGGTGCGCCGGACCCCT
>DASQUY010000473.1:0-2894 GCA_035641055.1 Acidimicrobiales bacterium
CCTCCTCGGGACCGGCGGACTCAGGGGTCGAGTCCGTGCTCGCCGGCGGCGGCTCGTCGTTGGTAGCGCCCGCCGGATCGTCGGGCTGATCTTCCGGTTTCCCAGCGTCCGCGCGTCGGTGCGCGGGCGGGGTGTCGTTCCCGTCCACTGCGCACACCCTGCCATGCCCGAGGCCGCCCCACGCAACCACGCGGGGCCACTTTCTGCGCGAGTCGGGGGCGTGTCACAGAACGGTCACGCGCTGCTACGTTCCCCTCGGCTGGCAATCGTGTGGAAAGGACGAAGGCGATGGGCATCTGTGACGATCGGGTGGCGATCGTGACCGGGGCGGGCCGGGGCATCGGGCGCGAGCACGCGCTGCTGCTCTCCCAGCAGGGGGCCAACGTGGTCGTCAACGACCTCGGCGGCACGATGAACGGTGCCGGTAGCGATGCGGGTCCGGCTCACCAGGTGGTCGAAGAGATCACGGCACAGGGTGGTGAGGCCGTCGCCAACACGGATGACGTGAGCGACTGGGCCGGGGCCGAGAAGCTGATCGGCACGGCGCTCGAGGCGTTCGGCCGGCTCGACGTGCTCATCAACAACGCGGGCATCCTGCGCGACCGCATGCTCGTGAACATGAGCGAGGAGGAATGGGACGCGGTCATCAAGGTGCACCTCAAGGGCGCCGCCGGCCCCTCTCACTTCGCCGCCAACCATTGGCGCGAGCGCTCGAAGGCGGGCGAGCAGGTCGACGCCCGCATCATCAACACCGCCTCGCCGTCCGGGATCTACGGGAACGCCGGCCAGACCAACTACGGCACCGCCAAGGCGGGGATCGCCGCGTTCACGATCATCGCCGCCAAGGAGCTGGGCCGCTACGGCGTGACCGTCAACGCCGTCGCCCCGGCGGCGCTCACCCGCATGACCGAGGGCCTGGGCATGGGCCAGCTGCCCGAGGAGGCCAAGGAGCAGATGTCGCCCCGGCACATCGCCCCGATCGTGTGCTGGCTGTCGAGCCCGGCCTCGGCTGGCGTGACCGGCCGGGTGTTCGACGTCAGCGGGCGCATGTTGTCGGTGTCCGAGGGCTGGCACCGGGGGCCGACGCTCCAGGATCCCGACGACGATCCCGAGGTGCTGGGGCACGCTGTGCTCGACCTGGTGGCGCAGGCCCGACCCAACGCCGGCATGAACGGCTCCGACGAGTCCTGACACACTGCGCCTACTGCGACACATCGAGGGAGGCCGAGATGCCCATCAACCCTGACGCCGTCGGCACCAAGTCCGAGCCGACCCGCCGGCGCTGGACGTCGAAGGACTGCCTGCTCTACGCCCTCGGCGTGGGCGCCGGCGCCGCGGACCCCACGCAGGAGCTGGCCTTCACCACCGAGAACAGCCAGGAGGTGAGCCAGCGGGCGCTGCCCACCACGGCTGTGGTGCTCGGCGCCCCCGGTGGCGACGCCCTGGGCCGCATCGGCACCTTCAACCCGACGATGCTCGTGCACGGCGAGCAGTCGGTGACTCTGGCCCGCGAGATCCCGGTGGAGGGCGAGCTCGAGTCGGTCACCGAGGTGGTCGGTGTCTACGACAAGGGGTCGGGAGCTCTGGTCGTGACCGAGTCGACGTCGACGCTGGTCGATGACGGCGAGCTGCTGTTCACCACGCGATCCGGCCTGTTCATCCGGGGCGAGGGTGGCTGGGGCGGCGACCGGGGGCCGTCGTCGCGCTTCGAGGCGCCCGATCGAGCGCCGGACGACGAGGTGACGTATCCGACGCGGGTCGACCAGGCGCTGCTGTACCGGCTGTCGGGTGACCGCAATCCGCTGCACTCCGACCCGAAGTTCGCGGCCATGGCCGGTTTCGACCGGCCGATCCTCCACGGCCTGTGCACCTACGGGTTCACCGGCCGGGCGCTGTTGCACAGCCTGTGCGACGGCGACCCGGCGCGGTTCCGGTCGATGGGCGGCCGCTTCTCGAGCCCGGTGTTCCCGGGCGAGGCGCTCACCGTGAAGATGTGGCGGGAGGGCGACGGCGAGGCGGTGTTCCAGACCTGCGGCCCCGACGGGCGGGTGGTCCTCGACGGCGGCCGCTGCGCGTTCGACGGGTGAATCAGAACAACCGGAGCGCTTGGGATTCGTTGCCCCGCAGCTCGTCGTAGTCCACCTCGACGCAATCGATGGCGCGCTCGGCCGCCACCAAGCGCGCCTGGGGCTTGATCTGCTGGGCGACGAGGACGCCCCGCACGGGCCGCAGCCGCGGGTCGCGCTCGAGGAACTCGAGGTACCGGGCGAGCTGCTCGACGCCGTCGATCTCGCCCCGCCGCTTGATCTCGATCGCCACGGCCCGCCCCTCGGCGTCGCGGCACAGCAGGTCGACCGGGCCGATGTCGGTGGGATACTCCCGGCGCACGAGGCGCAGGCCCGGGGCGATGGCGTCGCAGTTGGCGGCCAGCAGCTCCTGCAGGCGGGCCTCGACGCCGTCCTTGCGCAGGCCCGGATCGACTCCCAGGTCATGGCTCGTGTCGGCGACCACCTCGTGCAGCGTGATCGTGAGCGTCTCACCACGAGGCGAGCGCACGGTCCAGACCGCGTGGCCGTCGCCGTCGACGGATTCGCTCACGGTGTTGGGCGCGTTCATCCAGTTGAGGGGCTTGTAGGCGCCGCCGTCGGCGTGCACAGCGACGCAGCCGTCGGCCTTGACCATGATCAGCCGCCGGGCCGGGGGCAGGTGGGCCTCGAGCCGCCCGACGTAGTCGACGGTGCACCGGGCCACGACCAGCCGCATCGCCGCGACGTTAGTGGTGCCCGCCGCCTCGCCGGGTGGACAAGTTGCGGCGGATCGTCTCCCGACGCTGCTGGAGCTGGCGATGCGTGAGCCCCTGGGTCGTCTCGTCGAGTCCGAAGCTGGCCTTGACC
>DASQUY010000474.1:0-2829 GCA_035641055.1 Acidimicrobiales bacterium
CCCCACCGCCGAGGGCGTGCGCGCCGCGACCGTCGTGCCGCTGACCCCCGTGGCCGTGACCGCCCGGGCGCTGGCGGTGCTCGGCAAGGGCGACCGGGTGGTCGTCCCGGACTTCCTGGCGACCGCCGCCCCGCTGCTGGCCGCCCACGATCCCGACGGCGGCGACCCCGTGTCCCGCATCCGCGACGTCACGGCGGGGCTGGCCGAGCACGGCACCGGGCTGTGGTTGGCGGCCGCCCAGCGCGCCGAGGCGTTCCTCGCCACCTGGACCGAGGAGAAGCCGTTCGGCCGGCCGCTGGCCTGATCAGGCGAGCAGGCGCTCCCGGAGGAACCCGAGCACCCGGTCGAGAGCGGCGCGGGTGGGGTGGCCCGGCTCGTCGACGAGGTCCTCGGTGAGCACCGAGTGCGCCCGCTTGCGGATGCCGTGCGGGTTGCCGGGCGACGAGTCGATCTCCACGGCCTCGAAGGCGTCGCCCAGCTCCTCCCGCAGGCGGGCGAAGCGCTCGTCCGGCGTGGCCATGTCGCACGTGAAACGCAGGCCGAGCACCGGGACGCCGTCGGCCGTCCGCCGGCGCGCCGCCTCGAGGTCGGCGGGGCTCACCCCCAGGTCCCGCTTGTGCCGCTTCGACACCGGGAACGGCAGCGACGGCTGGCTGAGCACCGGCGCCAGCACGCGGTCGTCGGCCATCATTGCCAGGGCGAACCCGCCGGTCAGGCACATGCCGACGACCCCGATGCCGGGGCCGCCGCAGCGCTCGTGCTCGTGCCGCCCGAGCGCCCGCAGCCATCCCGTCACGGGAGACGTGCGGCCGGTGGCGAACGTGGCGAACTCCCGCGACACGCACGCCCACGCCAGCCCCTGCACCTCGTTGCGGGTCGAGGGCGCCTCGGCGGGGACGCCGAACAGGTGGGGCAGCACGGCCGTGCAGCCGAGGTCGGCCACCCGGTCCGCGAACTCCGTCACGGTCGGCGTGATGCCGGGGATCTCGGCGACGACGATGACCGCCGGCCCGTCGCCCCGCCGGAACACCCGGCGGGTCTTGCCGTCCGACGTGAACGAGTCCTGGCTGTACTCCCCCAGCGGCATCCCGCTTACATCACTGCAGGTAGATGCTGCGCTTCGGCGAGCTCATGACCTGCCGCACGAGCGGCTCGAAGTGCTCCAGGGGCAGCGTGTCGTAGCCGGGGTCGAAGGCCGCCTGGTCGTACTCGTGGCAGAACTCGGCCGTGTAATCGAACCACTCGTGGCCCCGGAACCGCTCGCGCATGTCGCGGTCGAGGCCGAGGTGGTGGAAGAAGTAGTAGCCCTGGAAGATGGCGTGCTTCTCGACCATCCAGTGGTTCTGCTCGCTCACGAACGGCTTCACGACGGCGGCCGCGACGTCGGCGTGGTTGAACGACCCGAGCAAGTCGCCGATGTCGTGGATCAGGGCGCAGAACACGTACTCGTCGTCGCGGTCGGCCCGGTAGGCGCGGGTGGCCGTCTGGAGCGAGTGGGTGAGGCGATCGACGGCGAAGCCCCCGGGATGGTCGCCGAGCTGGCGCAGGTGGGCGAGCGTGCGGTCGGCCAGCGCGGCATCGAAGTCGATGCTGGCGTGGGCGACGCGGTCCCAGTCCTCCTTGGTGCCGTCGACCATGGCGTGGAACTGCGCCCGGGGAGGGGCGTTGGGAGCGGTCGTGTCAGTCATGGGACGTCCTCCTACTCCCACTCTATGGTTCCCGGGGGCTTCGATGTGATGTCGTAGGCCACCCGGTTGACGCCCTCCACCTCGTTGATGATGCGGCTCGACATCGTCGACAACACGTCGTCCGGCAGTCGGGCCCAGTCGGCGGTCATGGCGTCCTCGCTGGTGACCGCCCGCACGATGATCGGGCGCCCGTAGGTGCGCTCGTCGCCCATCACCCCCACCGAGCGGATGTCGGGCAGCACGGCGAACGCCTGCCAGATGTCCCGCTCGAGGCCGGCCCGACGCAGCTCCTCCCGCACGATGGCGTCGGCCCGCTGCAGGGTGGCCACCCGGGCGGGCGTCACCTCGCCGATGATGCGCACGGCCAGACCCGGGCCGGGGAACGGTTGGCGCCACACGATCTCCTCGGGCAGGCCCAGCTCCTCGCCCACCCGGCGCACCTCGTCCTTGAACAGGCTGCGCAGCGGCTCGACGAGCTCGAAGGTCATGTCCTCGGGGAGGCCGCCCACGTTGTGGTGGCTCTTGATCGTGGCGGCGCCCTCCCGACCGCCCGACTCGATCACGTCGGGATAGAGCGTGCCCTGCACCAGGAAGCGGGCGTCCTCCAGCCCGCCGGCCGACTCCTCGAAGATGCGGATGAACAGCTCGCCGACGATCTTGCGCTTGTCCTCGGGGTCGGTGACGCCGGCCAGGCGCTCGAAGTAGCGGTCCGCGGCCCGCACGTGGATCAGCTCGATGCGCTGGTGGCGCTGGAACGTCTCGACGACCTGCTCGGCCTCGCCCTGGCGCAGCAGCCCGGTGTCGACGAACACACAGGTGAGCTGGGGGCCGACCGCCTTGTGGACCAACGCCGCCGCCACGGCCGAGTCGACGCCCCCCGAGAGCGCGCAGATCACCCGGTGGGCCCCGACCTGCGCCCGGACGGCGGCCACCTGGTGCTCGATGATCGACGTCATCGTCCACGTGGGCCGGCAGCCGGCCAGGTGGTGGAGGAACTGGCGCAGGACCGCCTGGCCGTGCGGCGTGTGCGACACCTCGGGGTGGTACTGCACGCCCCAGATCCGCCGGGAGGGCGATTCGAGGGCCGCTACGGGGGCGCCGGCGGACGTCGCCGCGGCCACGAATCCGGCGGGCACCCGGG
>DASQUY010000475.1:0-5435 GCA_035641055.1 Acidimicrobiales bacterium
AGGACCGAGAACAGCGTGCTCGGGGAGCAGAGCACCACCTTCTGCCGCAGTGCCACCTCGACGAGGTCGCGATCGTGCGTGTGGATGAAGGCGTAGACCGCCTCGTTCGGGATGAACAGCAGCACCTCGTCGAGCGTCTCGTCGGGGTCGATGTAGACGCGGCCCGCCAGCTCCTTGACCCGGGCCCGGACGTCGCGCACGAAGGCCGTGCGGTAGCGGTCGCGCTCGCCGTCGGTGGAGGCCTCGAGGTAGCGCAGGTAGTTGTCGATCGGGAACTTCACGTCCATGTGCAGGACGCGGCCGCCCGGCAGCAGGAAGCTGAAGTCGGGGACCGTGCCCGCGCCGGCGATGCGGGACTGCTTGCGGTAGCTCATGCCCTCGACCAGCCCGGCGGCCCTGAGCACGTCGTCGGCCATGCGCTCGCCCCACTGGCCCCGCGCCTGCGGGCTGGCGAGCGCCTGCCGCAGCGACTGCGTGGTGTCGGCCAGCTTGGCGCTCACGGCCGCCACCTCGGCGAGCCGGGTCTCGACGCGACCCTGCTGCTCGGCCCGCTCGCGCTGCAGACCGGCCACCAGCTCGGCCACCTTGGCCAGCTCGCCCCGCACGTCGCCCATCCGCTGCTCGACGGCGGCGTTGCGCAGGGTCATCTGGTCGGCCAGCACCCCCTGCAGCTGGCCCACCCGCTCCTCGAACGCCCGCTGCCGGGCCTGCAGCTCGCGCGACCCGGCGTCGGCCTGCGCCCCCAGCCGCTCGCCCGCCACCGCCACCACGGTGTCGACCGCGGCCCGCACGACGGCCTCGCGCTCGGCCCCGGCGTCGGGGCGCGGCCGGCCGGCCACCCAGCGGGCAACGAGGCCCGCCCCCGCCACCCCGGCGGCGAGTCCGACCACGATGCCCACGGCGAGCAGTGCTGCGTCCATGGCGCAAACTTACGTGCGCCCTGTGACAAAAAAGGGGATGGGGCCGCCCTAGCACGAACTTGCGGTGGTTACCGCCCCTATGGGGTCGATAACCACCGCAAGTTCGGACGGGGGGTGGCCTACGACGACAGCGCCGAGGTGGCCGCCGCCTTGCGGGACGTGCGGGCTCGCTCGGACGTGACCTCCTGCAGCCGGGCGTGGGTCTCGACCTCGCCCCCGGGGGCGACCCGTGTCCACGCGCCGTCGGGGCCCATCGTCCAGGCCAGCACGTCGTCGGCCAGCTCGACGTCCAGCAGCTCGTCGAGCCGAGCCTGCAGGGCGGGATCGTGCACCGGGGTCAGCACCTCGACGCGCCGGTCGAGGTTGCGGGGCATGAGGTCGGCCGAGCCGATGAGCACCTTGGGTTGACCCGGACCGCCGCCGTTGGCGAACCGGTAGATCCGCGAGTGCTCCAGGTAGCGCCCGACGATCGACCGCACGCGGATCGTCTCCGACAGGCCCGGCACGCCCGGCGTCAGACAGCAGATGCCCCGCACGATCAGGTCGATCTCCACGCCGGCCTGCGACGCCGCGTACAGCTCGTCGATCATCTCGACGTCCACCAGGCTGTTCATCTTCATGGTGATGCAGCCCCGCCCCGGTCCCGCCGCCGCGGCCGCGGCCTCGCCCCGGATGAGCTCCACGATCCCCGAGCGCAGCGTCCGCGGCGCCACCAGCAGCCGGCGGTAGTCGGGGTGGCGGCCGTAGCCGGTGAGCTCGTTGAACAGCTGGGTCAGGTCACCTCCGATCGCCGGGTCGCAGGTGAGGAGCCCCAGGTCCTCGTACGTGCGGGCGGTGCGGGAGTTGTAGTTGCCGGTGCCGATGTGGCAGTAGCGCCGCAGGCCGGCGGACTCCTCCCGCACGATGAGCAGCGTCTTGGCGTGCACCTTCAGCCCGATGAGCCCGTACGCCACGTGCACGCCGGCGGTCTCCAGCGCCCGCGCCCACTCGATGTTGGCGCCCTCGTCGAAGCGGGCCTTCAGCTCGACGATCACCGCCACCTGCTTGCCGCCCTCGGCCGCCCGGATGAGCGACCGGGCGATGGGGCTGTCGCCGGACGTGCGGTACAGCGTCATCTTGATGGCCAGCACCTGCGGGTCCGTCGACGCCTGCCGCACCAGCTCCTCCACCGTCGTGCGGAAGCTCTCGTACGGGTGGTGCACGAGCATGTCCTCCCGCCGGACGGCCGCGAACATGTCGGGCCGCTCGCCGTTGTCGCTGGCCACGCGCGCCGGCGTGACCCGCGTGTACGCCGGGTCCTTGAGGTCGGGGCGGTCGAGGCCGTGCACCGCCCACAGCCCGCCCAGGTCGAGCGGCGCCACGTGCTCGTAGACGTCCTCGTCCCCCAGCACCAGCTCGCGCTGCAGCAGCTCGCGCACCTCGTCGGACACGGCGGCGTCGATCTCCAGCCGCACCGCCCGTCCGAAGCGGCGCCGCCGCAGCTCGATCTCGACGGCGGCCAGCAGGTCGTCGGCCTCCTCCTCCTCCAGCGTCAGGTCGGCGTTGCGGGTGACCCGGAAGGCATGGTGCTGCTCGATCTCCATGCCCGGGAAGAGCTGGTCGAGGTGGGCGGCGATGACCTGCTCGAGCGGCACGTACCGCTCGCCGTCGGGCAGCACCACGAACCGGGGCAGCAGGGAGGGCACCTTGACCCGGGCGAACCGTCGCTCCTGCTCGTCCGGGTCGCGCACCATCACCGCCAGGTTGAGCGACAGGTCGGAGATGTAGGGGAACGGGTGCCCGGGGTCCACCGCCAGGGGGGTCAGCACCGGGAAGATCCGCTCCTCGAACGTCTCGACCAGGAACTTCTCGTCGTCCTTGTCGAGCTCGTCCCACGAGGACAGGCGGATGCCGGCGTCCGCCAGGGCCGGCGCCACCTGGTCCAGGAACGCCTTCTGCATGCGGGGAAGGAGCTCGTCCAGGCGGTCGCGGATGTCGAGGAGCTGGCGCCCCGGGTTACGGCCGTCGGGGCTGGTGGTGGCGACGCCGGCCGCCACCTGGTCCTTCAGCCCGGCCACCCGCACCTGGAAGAACTCGTCGAGGTTCTGGCCGAAGATGGCGAGGAACTTGGCCCGCTCGAGCAGCGGCACGCGGTCGTCCTCGGCCATGGCCAGGACCCGCTCGTTGAAGTCGAGCCACGACAGCTCGCGGTTGCGGTAGCGCTCGACCGGAGGGTCGGTCACGCTCCCAGCGTAGGCGACCACCCCACGGGGTGGCGGGGGGCCTAACCCTCTTCCTCCTCCGGGTAGCCGAGATCCCACTCGAGCAGCATGTGCTCGCGCTCGGCGTCCCGAACCACCCGCTCGCGGTTGCGACGGAACTGCGGGTCGTGCGGCGGCAGCAACACCAGGCGCGCCATCACGCGCGACCGGAAGTCCTCGACCGTCTGCGCGTCACCGAAGTCGGACTGCACCTCCCAGTGCGGTGCCACCGGGCCCAGGTACACGACGCGGACGTGGGCGCGGGGTGGCTCGACCTCGGGTGCGACCTCGGACATGAGCGCCGAGCATACCGGCGGACCAGTCCGCACATGCTCTCAGGAAACTCTCAGGCCCGTGCGCTAATCGGTACGCCCGGCAACAGACAGGGAACCAAACCGCCCTGGGCTCCGTAGTAGTGGTAATTCCTGCGGGTACGGGAGGACACATGGGCAGCGACTGGACCGACAGCGAGTGGATGGAGCGCGGCAACTGCGCCCACGAGTCGCCCACCACGTTCTTCCCGAGCGACGGCGTGGGCGTCGAGATCGCCCGGCGGATCTGCGCGTCCTGCCCGGTGAAGGAGCTCTGCCTGGAGTACGCCCTGGCCAACCGCATCGACCACGGCGTGTGGGGCGGCTGCTCCGAACGCGAGCGGCGCCGCATCCTCAAGCGCCGCCGCTTGGCGCTGCTGACCGGCAGCGGCCGGCGCTAGCCGTTCTGGAGCTGTTCGGGCCAACCCGACGAGCGGGCCCGGCCCGGCAGCCGTCAGGCGGCGTCGTCCTCGTCGTCGTCCTTCGCCTTGCCGCCCTCCTTGATCCCCTTCTTGAACTCGGTCTGGGCCTGGCCCATGGAGCGAGCGAGCTTGGGCAGCTTGGCGCCGCCGAAGAGGACGAGGATGACGAGCAACACGATCAGGAGCTCTGGTGCACCGAGGTTCACGCCGCTCACTGTACCCTCCGCGACACGGCGAGCAGCAGGCGGACGTGAACCGTGCTCGAATGCGTCGTGAACATCAGTGAGGGTGCACGGCAAGACGTGGTCGCCCGCATCGCCGCGGCCGCCGGCGACGCCGTCCTGGACGTGCACAGCGACCGCCACCACAACCGGTCGGTGCTCACGCTGGTCGGCGAGGAAGCGCCCCGGGTGGTGGCCCGAGCTGCAGTCGCCGCCCTCGACCTCCGGCGGCACCGGGGCGTCCATCCCCGCATGGGCGTCGTCGACGTCGTGCCCTTCGTGCCCCTGGGCGGCTGCACGCCCTCGGACGCCGTCGCCGCCCGCGACCGGTTCGTCCCCTGGCTCGCCCGGGAGCTGGCCGTGCCCAGCTTCGCCTACGGCCCGGAGCGCTCGCTGCCCGAGGTCCGCCGCCGGGCGTTCGTCGACCTGGCACCGGACGCCGGCCCGGCGCAGCCGCACCCGACCGCTGGCGCCACCGCGGTGGGGGCGCGCCCGGTGCTCGTGGCCTGGAACGTGTGGCTGGCCGACCCCGACCTGGCCCGGGCCCGGCAGGTGGCCCGGGAGATCAGGGGGCCGCACCTGCGGGCGCTGGCGCTGCCGCTGGGCGGACGGGTGCAGGTGTCGATGAACCTGATCACCCCCGACGTCGTCGGGCCGGCCGAGGCTTGGGACCTGGTGGCCAGCCGGGTGCCGGTGGCGGGCGCCGAGCTCGTCGGGTTGGTGCCCCGGACCGTGCTCGACCGCACCGACCGATCCCGGTGGAGCCAGCTCGACCTCGCCGAGGACCGGACGATCGAAGCCCGGCTGGGTGGTTGAGTTACGCCGAGGCCGGGCGGGCCGCCTGACGGGCGAGGGCGCGCTGGCGCCGGATGCGGCGGCGCTCGCGCTCGCTCATGCCGCCCCAGATGCCGAACTTCTCGCCGTGGGCGAGCGCATACTCGAGGCACTCGTCCCGGACGATGCAGCCGCGGCACACCTCCTTGGCCTCGCGGGTCGACGCCCCCCGCTCGGGAAAGAAGAGGTCGGGGTCGACACCCAGGCAGTTGGCGTAGTCCTGCCAGGCGGTCGCTTCGGGATCTGTGGCCACGGGGAGTTTCATCAGGCCCCCTTCCCGCTGGTTCGAGTCGGCGGTGGTGTCGGGTCCGGCACGGTGGGGGACGGGGCCATCCCCCATCGGATGCCACACGTGTAATTACACTGATGTGATCATCCACCACAGACGGGTCGCCGCGCAAGGGGGTATGTCCCTTGGCGCGCGCTCGCGCTTCCGGGGGTGCAGCGGCGGGGCGGGGCCCCTTACGCCGTACGGCGGCCGCCCGAG
>DASQUY010000476.1:0-8027 GCA_035641055.1 Acidimicrobiales bacterium
GTCGCGGAGCTCGAGCTCCCAGATGTACATGCAGTCGTCCTGCACGAGGCCTCGGTTCGCCAGGTTCTCCGACCGCGTCGGGGCGGTGGGCCAGTAGCCCGGACCGGTTGAGGAAGGGCCCCGGCGTGCCGAGCCGGGGCCCTGGGGCGGTGGCGCCATCACCGCAATCGGGGGTTTGCCCGGGCGTGATACCCCCCAGCTGAGGGGTTGGAAACCTCCGGGTGCCGCTTACGCTGCCGACGCATGGCAATGCTGCCGCCTGGCGCCGCGCATAGCCGCAACGTGCTGATCGAGCGCGCCGGTGAGGCGGCGAGTGTCGGTGACCTGTTCGGCGCGGCGTCGGAGCGGCTCCGCCGGTTGGTCCCCTTCGACGCCGCCGTGTGGATGGCGACCGACCCCGCCACGAGCCTGCCCACCGCCCCGACGCGGTCGGAGAACCTGGCGAACCGAGGCCTCGAGCAGGACGACTGCATGCACATCTGGGAGCTCGAGCTCCGCGACGAGGACGTCGTGCCCTACCGCGACCTCGCCCGCTCGGAGTTCCCGGCGGCTGGGCTGCGCCTGGCGACCGGCGACCGCCCCGCACGCAGTCCCCGCTACCGCGGCGTCCTGCGTGACCTCGGCTTCGACGACGAGCTGCGGGCCGTGCTGCGAGTCGACGGGAATCCCTGGGCATCGCTCAGCCTCTTCCGCGACGAGGGTCAACCCGCGTTCGACGCCCGGGAGGCCGAGGTCGTGGCGAGCCTCTCGGGCCCGCTGGCCGTGGCGGTGCGCGACCACTCGCAGGTCCCGGCCCCGCTCAGCGTGCCGGGCGAGGGCCCCGGCCTGATCCTCTTCGGGCCCGACGGCGACCTGGTCTCCGTCAACGACGATGCGCTCGCCTGGCTCGACGAGGTCACCTGGCTCGACGAGCGCCGGCCCGAGTTCGAGCGGGGGTTCGCGGAGGCCAGCGCCTTCGCGATCCGCATACCGCTCGTCGTCCTGGCAACGCTCGTCCAGGCGCGTGCCATCGCCGAGCGGCGCCAGCCCGGCACGGCGCGGGCGCGCCTGCACTCCCCGGCATCCGGTCGCTGGCTCGTGTGCCACGCCTCGTGCCTGCGCGAACCGAGTGGCGAGATCGGCAACACCGCCCTCGTCATCGAGCCGGCCAAGGCCTCGGAGGTGGCGCCGATCATCGTGCAGGCCTACGACCTGTCCTGGCGCGAGGAGCAGATCACGCAGCTCATTGCCCGCGGTCTCGGCACCGCGGAGATCGCCGGCCGGCTCCATCTGTCCGCCCACACGGTCCGCGACTACGTCAAGGCGATCTTCGAGAAGGTCGCGGTCTCGAGCCGCGGCGAGCTCGTGGCCAAGCTGTTCGCCGACCACTACGGGCCCCTCCACTACGATCCCGCCAACCACGAGGTCGTCGACGACTAGCGCTCGCCGGCCTTGGCTCGCGCGTTGCGGATGGTCGGATCGTGGGAGCCGTCCGCATCCACCGGCTCGACGACACGACCGGGGAAGTCGGGATGCTTGCCGCCCACCCGCTCATCGCGGCCCGGGCATCGGCCGCGCAAGCTGGTCGACTTTGCCGAATGGCTGTCCCGCGAGCGTGGGCTGGCGATCATGCAACTGGAGTTGCTGGTCCCGCGCGACTGGTCGCATCCCACCAAGGAGTTCCTGCATGCCTGGTACACCCGCATCGGCTACCGGCCGGTGCGGACGGGTCGCATCGAGGAGAGCTACCCGCATCTGGCACCGCTGCTGGCACCTCCGTGCGATTTCGTCGTGTACCACAAGCCCCTGATCGCCGACGGGTAGTGGGCCGTCAGGGGCCTGTGCTCCCGAGGCCGCTCACGTGACGGTGACCTGCTGGATCATGCCCTTGTCGTAGTGGGGCTCCTGGTCGTGGAGGGACGGGATGTGGCAGGCCACGACGTAGTCGCCGGGTTCGAGGTCGAGCCGGAGCGACTGCGACGCGCCGGGGAGCAGGGCCTGCATGCCCCCGACCGCCGTGGCCGGTGGTGCCTGGCCGGCGGCGAGGGCGTCGAGCACGTCCTCGCGGGTGGCGCCGTCGTCGAGCCGGGCGACCATCATCTCGTGCGGCTCGACCTCCGCCTGGTTGGTGATCTCGAGGACCGCATCACCGGGGATCGACTCGGGGAGAGAGAAGCCGTAGTCGACGAGGTCCACCTCGACGTCGGCCTGCGGCACGGGCACGTGCTGCTCGCCGTCGGTCACCTCGAAGGGCTGGAGCATGCCGTGGGCCAGGTGCGGCTGACCGGCCCTGTCCTCGAGGAAGCAGAGGAAGGCGTAGGTGCCGGGCGTGAGGTCCACGATCGCCTCGGCCTGCGACGCCGCGTCCGCGGCCACGACGCCGGTTCCGCCGTCGAAGGTGCCGACCGCGAGGGGAGCGGTCGGATCGCCAGTGACCAGGGCGTCGACCAGATCGTCCACCGTGGCGCCCTCGTTCAGCTTGAACAGCTGCGCATGGTGCTCCTCGGCACCCTCGTTCGTGAGCGAGATGCGGGCGGCACCCGCTTCGACGCGGTCCGGCAGCTCGAAGGTGTACTCGTGGGCTCCCGAACCGCCGCCGGTCTCCTTGGCGACGACGCTGAGTTCGGGCACGTCCGCCGCGGCTGCGGCGGCGCCACCGTCGTCGCCGCCGCCGCAGCCCCAGGCCGCCAGGCCCAGCGCAACGCCAAGACCTCCGGCCAGGAGGCGTCTTCGTGTGTTCATTGTCGGTCACTCCTGTGTCGCCGCTTCCCGTGCGGCGCACCATCTCGAAGCGCGGCGGCCGCTCCAATCCCCCGATCGTGGGGTTTGGCGTCGACCAAGCCCGCCGGCTCGTCGCGATTCCCCCCATCCGAGGGATCGTCGGATCAGCGGGCGCTTCGTAGCGTCGCCAAGTCATGACCACCGCAACGACGAGCAACGACGGCCTCACGCCCGGCCGCCCCAGCCCGGACGGTCACCTGGACGGCGGCGCCATCCTGGCGAACGCCGTCGCCGTGGCGCCCGTTCTGCGCGAGGAGGCGGCGGAGTCCGAGCGGCAGCGCCAGCTCACGCCCCGGGCCGTGGCGGCGCTGCGCTCCACGGGTGTGTTCCGCATGCCGATGCCGCGGGCATGGGGTGGCCCCGAGGTCGACCCGCCGGCGCAGATCGAGATCATCGAGGAGCTGTCGCACGCCGACGGCTCGGCCGGCTGGTGCGCCATGATCGGCTCGGACGGCGGCTTCTACAGCGCCGCCCTCGCGGACGACATCGGGCGATCGCTGTACCGGGACCTCGACGCGGTGACCGCCGGGTGGGTCCAACCCGGTGGGCAGCTCGACCGGGTCGACGGCGGCTACCGCCTGTCGGGTCGCTGGCAGTTCGGCAGCGGCTGCACGCACGCCGACGTGATGATCGCCGGGGCCCACGCCACCGTCGACGGTCACCCCGTCGTCGACGGTTCCGGGCGGCCCGAGTGGCGCATCGCCATGCTGCCGGCCGACCTGTTCGAGATCCACGACACCTGGCACACCACCGGGCTGGCGGGCAGCGGCAGCCACGATTACACGATCGAGGACGCCTTCGTGGCCGCCGGCCAGACCTTCCGGTTCGGCGACCGCCGGCGCGACGGGCCTTTGTACGCCTGGCCCGGGCTGTTCGCCGTGAACTTCCTGGGTGTGCCGCTCGGCATCGGCCGGGCCGCCCTGGAGGCGGCCGAGGAGATCCTGGCTGGCAAGCTGCTCATGCCCGAGCGGCGGCCCGCCCGCGACGACCCCCGGGTGCGCACGGCGCTGGCCCGCGCCGAGGCCCTCGTCGGCTCGGCTCGCAGCTACGTGGCGGACGTCGTGGGTGCGTTCTGGGCCACGCTCCGGGCAGGCAGCGAGCCGTCGAACCGTCAGCGGGCCGCGCTCGCCGGATGCTACGGCCACACCGTCCGGTCCTGCCGCGACGCCGTGGACCTGTTGGTGGAGGCCGTGGGCAGCGCCGCCCTTTACCGTCGCTGCCCGCTCGAGCGCCACCGTCGAGACCTCGCAGCGCTGGGCGTGCACATCATCGGTCAGCTCAAGCTGCTCGAGGCGGTCGGCGGGCTGTGGCTCTTCGGCGCCGACGCCAGCCATCCGCTCCTGGCGCACCGGTTGATGTGAGGTGACGACAGTGACCGGGAAGCACCACCACCGGCGGGTCGCCTACTTCCTCGGTCGACCGGCGGGCGTGTGGATCAAGGCGCTGGCGGGCCGGCGGCGTCCGGACGGACCGCCCGTCTGCGCTCCGCGCCAGCAAAGCCCCCCATCTGAGGAGGTCGATCGGGGGTAGGCACCCGTAGCCTGGGTCGCCGTCGACGGCCTCCCGCCGTTCTCGGAGGCGGATGTGGCCGTCCTGGCGGCGCTCTCGGAGCCGTTGGGGCGGGCCCTGCGTGCCTGCGCGCGCATCGATGCCCGACGCTGGGTGGCCACCGATGTGGGTGCGGGGCTGTTGCTCTTCGGTGCGGGCGGCGAGCTGTCGTCGATCAACGACGAGGCGCTCCACTGGCTCGGCGCGCTGCCCGACACCCGCCTCCCCGACCCGGCGCGGCCACTCGAGATCGAGCTGCCGCCCAGCGTCGCCGGCGTGGTGCTACGCGCCCGTGGCGCGTTCCCCGACGGTGACGGCGCCGGCGCCTGGGGGCGGGTGCAGTCGCGGAGCTGCCGTTGGCTGGTCTGCCACGCCTCCGCCCTGCGAGACGCCGGCGGCGGCGTGACCGGCACCGCCCTGGTCATCGGTCCGGCCCGCACCACGGATCTCGCCCCGATCATCGTGGAGGCCCACGAGCTCACCGCACGCGAGCAGGAGATCGCGCGCCTCATCGCCCGCGGGGTCAGCACCGCTGAGATCGCCGGCCGGCTGTACCTGTCGACCCACACCGTGCGCGATCACATCAAGGCGACGTTCGAGAAGCTGGACGTGTCGAGCCGGGGCGAGCTCGTCGCCAAGCTGTTCGCCGAGCCCCACGAGCCGGCGCCCGCGGCCGCGTCCTGACACCGCGGGCGAGTTCGGTCTCTTATCGCCTGTACGAGCGTCCGGTCATCCGGCGACCGGAGTCGAGCGGGCGGGAGCGGTGAGCGATACGCGGAGGTGTTGCAGGCCGCGGAGAGCCAGACCGGGCCTCCAGGCCAAGTGATCGTCGTGCACGCGGGGTTGGTGCCGGAGGAGCGCGGGGATGGCGATGCGGGCTTCCGCCCGGGCCAGGCTGGCGCCGAGGCAGTAGTGGATGCCGGAGCCGAAGGCGAGGTGCTGGTTGGGCTGGCGGTCGAGCGTCAGCCGGTCGGGGTCGTCGAAGGCGTGCGGATCGCGGTTGGCGGCGCCGAGCACGATCATCACGAGGCTCCCGGCGGGGATCTCGCGGCCGCCGATGTCGAGGGTGGTGGCGGCGCGCCGGGTGGCGGTCTGGACGGGGCCGTCGTAGCGGAGCAGCTCCTCGACCGCCGCGGGCGAGAGCTCGGGTTCGTCGAGCCAGCGGTCTCGCGCGTCGGGGTGGCGGATCAGCGCCACGACGCCGTTGCCGATCAGGTTGACCGTGGTCTCGTGCCCGGCGACGAGGAGCAGCGCGCACATGGTGACGATCTCCTCGTCGTCCAGGCGATCGTCATGGTCGCCGGCGGCGACGAGGCGGCTGATGAGGTCGCCGGTCGGGTGGGTGCGGCGGGCCCGGGTGAGCGCCTCCAGGTAGTCGCCCACGGCGAGGGCGGCGCGGTCGGCGGCGGCGGCGACGGAGCGGTCGAGGAGCATCTGCGTGGGGTCGAGGCCGGCGGCGAGGCTCCGGGACCAGCCGATGAGGCGGCGATGGTCGGTGGGGGGAGCGCCCAACATCTCGCAGATCACCGTGACGGGGAGGGGGTAGGCGAAGTCGGCGATGAGGTCGCAGGTGCCGCTGGCGGCGGCCCGATGGAGGAGCTGGGCCGTGAGCTCCTCGATGCGCGGGGTGAGGGCCTCGACGGCCCGCGGGGTGAAGGCCCGGGACACGAGCCGGCGGAGCCGCGCGTGGTCGGGCGGGTCGCGGAGGAGCAGGGCCCGGCTGGCGAGGCGGCCGAACTCCCGCCCCGCGTGGCGTGAGCGGGGCCCGGCGAACGCCGTGCGGGCGAGGGTTGGTGTGAACGTCAGGGCGCGTGGCCCGGCGTAGCCGACGAGGCGGGCGAGGACGCGCAGGGCACCGGTGTCGGCGGTGCCGGCCGGGTTGCCGATCAGGCCGCCGATGTCGCTGCTCAGTCGGGGGTCGCGCAGGGCGGCCGTGGCCTCGGCGTGACCGGTCACCAGCCACAGCCCTAACGGGGTGCGATGGACTGGATGGTCGTCGCGGAGCCGCCGGTAGAGCGGGTAGGGGTCGGCGCGATGGGTGGTGTCGAACAGCAGGCGCAGGACGTCGAGACCGAGGGGCGGGCTCGGGGGTTGGCTGATCGGAGCGGCCACGGGTCCCTCCTTGATAATCTTCAGCAGCACAAGAGATTATGTAGCTAAAAGTATTGTGTGACTAAAGGATTCTGTCAAGGTGGGTCTGCGCGAGGAGAAGAAGGAGCGGCTCCGGTCCCAGCTCTACGAGGCGGCGATCGAGCTGTACCGCACGCGGGGGTTCGACCAGACGCGAGTGCAGGACGTGATCGCCGCGGTCGGCGTGAGCGAGCCGACCTTCTTCAACTACTTCCGGACCAAGGAGGCCGTCCTCGAGGAGTTCGCCGCCCGAATCGTGGACGCGTTCATCGAGCTGTTGCGCCAGGTGGTCGACGACGAGGAGCGGTCCCTCGAGGCCAAGCTCCGCCTCCTCGTCCGAACGATCGCCGACGGGTTCGCCAGCGACCCCGAGTTCATGGCCGTGGTCGTCACCCGCTCGAGCCTGTTCTGGGGCGCCGGCGGCGGTGTGCGTGACCGGGAGCTCACCATGTACGCGCTGCTCACCGAGCTCTTCCGCCGGGCCCAGGGCCGCGGCGAGGTCCGGTCCGAGCTCGACCCGCAGCGGCTGGCCGAGACCTTCACGGGCGCCTACATGCTGGCCACCGCCAACTGGCTCGTCGGGTGGTGGGACGAGCCCGGCGGCCTCGCGGACCGCTTGGACGAGCAGGCCGCGGTGATCCTCGAGGGCTGCCTGGCCGATCGCTGACGGGGCCGACCTTCTGGACTCAGTCGGTTTCTTCCACGTAGCCGTCCGGGATCTCGACGTCGAGCAGCGCCAGGTTCTCGGACGTCCTCTCGAGGTACTCGAACGTCATCGTGTACTCGGCCTCGCTGCCGGGGTAGCCGATCCGCTTGACTGAGCGGTAGCTCTCGGGGTCGACCCAGGTCACTCCCAGGGTCGGGTCCGGCGATGGCTCGTCCACGAGCTCGAGGTCGCCGGCGAGCACGCACTCGTCCTCGTCCACGTCCGGTGGCTCGAGAGCGCCAGGCTCGGTGACGGAAAGCTCATCCGCAGAGGCACGGGCGTTGGGGCCTTCTCCCCCAGCTGGAGTGGTCGTCGTGGGCGAGAGCGTGGTCCAGCCGGCGTCGCCCTCGCACACCCACTCGGCGTCGACGTTGGGGATGATGTCGACGCAGACCTCGGTGCCGTTGGCGCTCGTGGCACACCCGCGGGCGCCGAGGGCGTCCACCAGCCGCAACAGCTCACGCCCGTCGACCACCTCGAGACCGTCCTCGACGCTCGATCCGGTGCGGAGCGAACGCCGGTTGCCGTCGTCGACGCGGGCGGTCGACCGATCCCCGGGCATGGTGTAGCCGTTGTGGCGGTACGTCCCTTGGGTGTGATCGACGTACCGCTCCTCGATCCGGGTGCACTCGGCGGCCCGTGGGGGCGTCAACGTGACGGGGTCGTCGTCGCAGTCGGCGCCCGGCTCGACGCTCAGGTAACCGCCCTCGAGGTCGGGGTTCCCGGCGGCGTCCATCCCGAGACGCCGGGTCCGGCCGGTCGCCTCGTCGGTCCAGGAGCGGTAGACGGTGCCGTCGTCGTTGACCTGCTCGACGAACACGATCGCGTCCGGCGGCCCGTCCTGGCCCGGAGCCTGGCTCACACCCAGTCTTCCCGCGGACCT
>DASQUY010000477.1:0-4804 GCA_035641055.1 Acidimicrobiales bacterium
CACGTCCAGGGTGCACGCCACCATGAACGACTGGCGTCCTCCGGAGCAGTAGCCGATCACACCGACCTTGCCGTTCGCCTCGGGCCTCGCCCGCAGGACGTCGATCGCACCTTGGGCGTCGCCCAGGCACTGCTCGTCCGGCACGCCGCCCGCGTCCCGGGCGGCCGCGGCCGCGTCGGTAGCCTTGGCTCCGGGTGCGTAGCGGTGGTGGAGGTTCGGCATGAGCGCCGCGTACCTGTAGACCGCGAACGTCCGGGCGATCTCCTTCGACGCCCGGTCGTAGCCGGGCATGTGGTGCAACACCACGACGCTCGGCAGGTCGTCCCCCTCGAGCGGATGGGCCAGGTAGGCCTCGATCTCGTCACCGCCGGCCCCGGCGATGCTGGTCGTCTGTGCGATGATGCCGTCAGTCATCCCACCAGCCTGCCTCAAGTCGAGGGTCGGGCGAATGTGTGGCACCGGCCGGACCGCAGCCCCGCCCGCATGTCCTCGCACTGGAAGGGCCGGCCGTCGCCCAGCCAGTATCCCGAGGTGCGGTAGAAGGAGAGGCGGTCCACGACGGACATGCCGGCGATGGTGACGGGGACGTTGCCGACCTCGGGATCGAACCGCCCCATGCCGATGGACCCCACATCGGCCGAGTCGTCGAAGCGCGTGGCCGTCAGGCGGGCGAGCCCGTCGCGGGCGATGCGCCCGTCGACGGCCCCCTTCAGGTACCGGTCGAACCAGGCCAGCGTGTAGTAGGCGCTGACCTGCTGGCCGTAGCGGCTGCACAGGGCGCAGGCGGGCTTGTCGCTGCCGGTGATGAACGACCCCATGGACCGGGTCCACTCCCCGTGCGCGCCCGCCCGCAGCGACACCAGCATGCTGGGGACCTCGGCCTGGCGGAACAGGTCGAGGTCGGCCCACTTGGTGCCCGGGGCCGGCGGATCGAGCGGCTCGGGCATCGGCTGGAAGTCCTCGTCCAGGTAGAAGTAGTCGGCGTCGCCGGTCAGGAACAGCGTGGGCGTGGTGGGATCGAGCGTCCGCGCATCCAGGGACCGGGCACGGTCCCAGGACACCACCGCGTCCACCCGCGGGTCGGCCTGACCCACGGTGAGCGAGACCACGCCCGCACCCGAATGCCCCATCATGCCGAGGCGGTCACGGTCGAGCTGCCGCCAGAAGGGGTTGGCCTCCCCCTGGGCCGTGGGCTGGCGCGGCGTCGCCACGAAGAAGTCGAGAGCCAGCTCGGCGGGGGTCGGTGCGGCGAACACCATGTAGCCCGCCTCGGCCAGCGTCTCCGCCGCCCAGATGTAGGGATCGGCCGCCTCACGGGTGGGCAGGGTGCCGGAGCAGACGTGGCAGACCAACAGCACCCCCGGATACGGCGGGCCGGCGCTACGGGGCAGCCGCTCGGGGCAGCCGTCGGTCCGCCGCCCGGCGCACTCGTCCAACGGACGGAACATCGAGGCGAAGCGGCTGGCGCCGTCGGGTCCCGTGTAGCGGATCGAGTCGTACTGGCCGCGGCGCCCGTCCCAGCGGGTGAGCGGCTCACGGAACGGATCGCCGACGTACTCGCCGGCCTCGCCCTCGGGGTCGGCGGCAGCGCGGTCGGCCTGCGCCTGCTCGTCGGCATCGACGATGGCGGGGTTGCGGAGCAGGTCGAGCTCGCCCTGCATGGCGCAGAAGCGGTTCTCCTTGTCGCGCTGGTCCCAGGCGGGCGTGCGGGGGGCCGGATCGGCCGCCGGGGCGGCGCAGTCCGGCTCGCCGATGATCTCGACGCCGGCCAGCGCCTCCAGGTCGGGCCACCGGAACCCGTCGAGATCGAGGTCGTCGAAGTCGACAACATCCCCGGACGTCGGTGCGGCGGTTGCCGGTGCCCCGGGCGCGACCGCCCCGACGGCCAGCGCCACCGCGAGCGACGCGGCGAGCTCAGCCGTTCCGCGGTAGCTGCGAGTACGGGACGTGGGCGAGGTCACCGGGCTCCTTCGGGAGACCGAGCGTTCGTTCCCCGATGATGTTGCGCTGGATCTGGTCCGTACCGCCGTAGATCGGCAGCGCCTGGGCGCGGAGGGCCTGGGCGGTGATGGCCACGGCCGCCGGTCCGCCCACCTCGGCGGCCAGGGATTGCCGGTCGTCGCCCGTGTAGGCGTGGAGCATCCCGCGGGCGCCGAGGATCTCGAGGCCGAGGTCACGGGTGAGGCGGACGACGTCGGCCATGGCGAGCTTGGAGAAGTTGGCGATCCCGGGAATGTCGCCGCCCGCCGCTTGCACGGCCTTGTGGCGTTCGGTGTTCAACCTGGCCAGCTCTCCGAGGATGTGGAGTCGCGCCAGGCGCTGGCGGATGGCGGCGTCCTGGTCCTTGCCCAGGTCCCGCGCCAGGTCGATGAGCGCCTTCGCCGGTGAGCCGCGCCGGCCGGGCTCCGCCGCGGTGGCCGCCGGCCCGGCGGGGGCGACGACATCTCCGGCCCGGCGCCCGAGGTCCTGCGCGACGGTCCCCGGCCGCGCCATGGCGGCGATGCCTCGGGCGGCCCCACGGCCCCCGGAGCCCATGCCGGCGCGTTCGTAGGCCAGCGTGGTGTTCGCCACCGCCCACCCGTTGTGCGTGTCGCCGATGCGGGCGTCGTCGGTGACCTTCGCATCGCTGAGGAAGACCTCGTTGAACAGCGCGGTGCCCGTCATCTCACGCAGGGGACGGACCTCGACGCCCGGCTGGTGCATGTCGAGGCAGAACCACGTGATGCCCTGGTGCTTGGGCACGTCGGGGTTGGTGCGGGCGAGCAGCATGCCGAGGTCGGCGAACTGCCCGCCGGAGGTCCAGACCTTCTGGCCGTCGACGTGCCAGACCTCGCCGTCGAGGACGGCCCGGGTGGCGAGGCCGGCGAGGTCGGAGCCGGCCCCCGGTTCGCTGAAGAGCTGGCACCAGGCCTTCCGCCCGGTGACGATGTCGGGGATGTAGCGGTCGATCTTCTCCCGGGTGCCGTGGGTGGCGATGGTGGGCGCGGCCAGCCCGAGCCCCAGGCCGGCCGGGGGGCCGAGCGCGCCGAAGGCGGCGATCTCCCGTTGCACGCGGAGGCTGTCGCCGCGAGACAGGCCCCGCCCGTAGCTGTCGGTGGGAAGGAGCGGCGCGGCCCAGCCGGACAGGCCGAGGCGCTCCCACCACTCGCCCACCGTCAGGTCGGGGTCCCAGTTCTCCTCGAGCCAGGCGCGGAGCTCGTCGAGCAGGTCACCGCTGCGTGTCGGGGTGTGGGTGACGAGAGCCATGCGACTCGACGCCTGCGGTCACCCTGACGCGGTGGCTGCGGCAGCGCGGTCCTTGGCGACCTCGTCGTAGGTCGCGTAGTCGCTCCCCGTGTCGTCCGCGAACTCGTACTCGAGCAGCCCCGCCTCGCCCCACAGGCGCCGGAGGTAGCCGTCGTTGGCGTCCAGCAGCCCGAGCTTGCGCACGTTGGGGACCAGCTTCGAGTGGAAGCTCTTCGCGAAGCCGGCGTAGGCGCTCTTGCCCCGCTTGCTCGCCGCCTCCATCAGCGACGGCACGGCCGCGTCGAAGTCGACGTCCATGCGCTCCCAGATCTGGGGATCCACCGAGCGGGACCGGCTGCGCAGGGTGTTCTCGGCGAGGAACTCCTGGCGGTCCTTCAGCTCCGGCCCGCTGAGGCCCTCGTAGTACTCCCGCAGCGACAGGACCCCGAAGGCCACGTGACGGGCCTCGTCGCTCATCACGTACCGCAGCAGCTTGTTGAGCAGTGGCTCCTCGATCGTGCGCACCATGCTCCCGAACGCCGCCAGCGCCAGGCTCTCGAGGACGATCTGCATCCCCAGGTAGGTGATGTCCCAGCGTTCGTCCTCGACCAGCGCCACGATCTGCTCCTCGAGGAACCGGCTCATCGGGTACGCCTCGCCCAGCTTGACGTTCAGGTACTTGGCGAACACCTCGGTGTGCCGGGCCTCGTCCATCGTCTGGGTCGCGGCGTAGTACCGGGCGTCGATCCACGGCACGGTCTCGACGATCTTGGCCGCCGCCATCATGGCGCCCTGCTCGCCGTGCATGAACTGCGAGAGCTGCGACTTGTAGCTCTCGATCCCGAGCCCGATGAACTCCGTCTCGCTCCAGCTGGCGAACGGCGAGCCCGGGATCTCGGCGGCGTCCCGCGCCAGCTCCACCATGGCGTTCGGGTGCTTGGCGGTCGTCACCAAACGCTCGGGATCGACGTCGGTGTCCCAGTCGAGGTCGGTCACCGAGTTCCACTGTGACGCCATCCCCCGGTTGTAGAGGGTGACCAGCTGCTCACGATCCCGCTCGTAGTCCCACACGAACACACGGGGCGCGTGGTCGGTGATCAGCTTGACGGTCGCATCGATCTCGGCGCGGTCGGGGAGATCGGTCGTCGTCATGGAGGGAGAATAAATTTCTTCTCAGTATCCGTCAAGGGTCGCGGCTGGCCAGACCCGCGATGATGGAGCGGACGAGCTGGCCCCACTCCTCGGGGTCCGGCGGTGCGGCACCGGCCGCCCGCTGCAGCAGCAGGCCGAGGTTCAGGGTCTCGAGGAAGTAGAGGATCGACTCGATGTCGCTGCCCGGCGCCACGCTGCCGTCGGCCAGCGCCCGCTGGATGACGGGTTCGGCCGCGACGCGACGCCGTCGCCGAGCCTCGCGGATCGCTTTCGCGACCTCGGGCTCCCGACGGGCCGCGACGTACGCCTCGAGCCGCATCGCTTCCGCGTCGGTCAGCGCGCCGTGCCGCTGCGCCACCATGTCGGCGACGACGTCGGCAACCTGACGATCGTCGTTCGCCGCTGCGGTCCCGCGCCGCACGGCGCG
>DASQUY010000478.1:0-4989 GCA_035641055.1 Acidimicrobiales bacterium
AGGCCGTTGGCCGTCACCGCCGGCACCGCTCCGCCGATCGGGATCGGCAACTCCCGCTCGGGAGGGCAGGTCGCCAGCGGCGAGGGCGGCGCCGGTGGTGGTGGAGGCGGCGGGGGCGGGGAGGGTGGGGGAAGCGCCGGAGCGGTCTCGGCGGGAGCGGGCGTGACGGTCCGCCCGGGCAGGTCCACCACGGCGGCGATGCCGACGACCTCCGAGCCCTGCACCCGCACCTTGATGCCGTGACGGGCGGCGAGGGCAGCCGTCACGAAGTGCCCGAGCTGCTTCGACACGGCGACGGTCGGAGGCGCGGTGCCGGCCAGACGTTGGTTCGCCCGCTCGATCTCCTCGGGGCTCATCCCCAGGCCGTGATCGACGACCAGCAGCGAGTAGCCCGGCGCCGTCACGCGCCCCCGGATCTCCACCGGCTCGTCGGGTGGGGAGTGCCTGACGCCGTTCTCGATGAGCTCCGCGAGCAGGTGCGTGAGGTCGGGTGCCGCCCCGTTGACGATCATCGCCGGGTCGAGCGCTCGGACGGCCACGCGCTGGTAGTTCTCGATCTCGCCGAGCGCGGCCCGCACGACGTCGCGGATCGCGACGGGCGGATGCCAGCGCGGGGCCACGTCGGCGTCACTGAGCACCAGCAGCGACTCGGCGTTGCGCCGGATGCGGGTGGCGAGATGGTCGAGGCGGTGGATCCGGGCGATCCGCTCCGGATCGCTCTCGCCGGACTCGAGCTCGCCGACCACGCCCAGCAGCCGGCTCAGCAGGTTCTGGTTGCGGCGCCCTACGTTCACGAAGGACTCGGCCGTAGTGCGCCGCAGCGCCGCCTGCTCGGTCGCGAGCCGCAGGGTCCAGCGCTGCAGGTCGGTGAGGGCGTCCGCCACGTCGCTCGCCTCGTCCCGGCTGGGGACCGCGATCGGAGGCAGATCGGGTTCGGTGGGCTTTCCGCCCGGGGCATCGAGGACCTCGGCCACGGCGGCGGGCAGCCGGTGGTCGACCATCGCCCGCGCCTCACGCCGCAGAGCCCGCAGCGGCGCGGTGATCGACCGGCTGAGCCCCCAGGCGGCCGCCCCTCCGGCGAGCAGGGCGGCCAGCGCACCACCGGCGAACCACCGGCGGCGCGTCTCGGCTTGCGATCGCAGGTCGTCGGCCCGCCTCTCGACGGTCTGGGCCACCTCGTCCCGGAACGTGGGATAGGGGCCGGGGGCGCCGAGGGGGGTGGCGGCCAACAGCTCGGCGACGTCCACGCGGTCCCCCTCGGCCACCGCCTCGTCGGCCACGGCGACCAAACCGGTCATCCCGGGGTCGGCCAGCAGACGATCGGCGGCGGCGCCGTAGTCGCCCGTGCCCTTGGCCCGCAGCTCGGCGTTGCTCGCTTCGACGTCGCGGGCCAGCTTCGCCACGCCGGCCGCCTCCTCCGGCTGGCTGATGCGGCCGGGCCCCGAACCGAGGTCAACGAGCCGGTCGACGAGCCGCGCCGCGGCGTCGGCACTGCGGGACGCCTGGTGGATCAACTCGTCTCCCCGCCGCAGCTCGGGATCGTCGACGTCCCGCGCCCCCTGCTCGTGCGAGGCGGCGAGCGCCGAGCTGATCGCCGTGTAGTCGGCGAACGCTTCGTGCGCCGCTCGGGGATCGGTGGCGGGCGCGTCGAGCGCATCGTCGACCCGCTGGCGCGCCGCGGGCAGGTTGTCGAGCGCCGACAGGTCGGTGGACCCGTCCTGGCTCCGGCGCACGCGATCGGTCAGCCGGCGGGCGTCGTGGAGATCGTCGACCTCAAGGTCGATGTCGTCGGCGACGCCCAGCGTCTCGGCGAGCGCGGCGTTGCGCTCGTTCTGGACGGCGCTGACCAGGTCGGTGTGGCCGATGGACGCGGCGACGAGCTCGGCTTGTCGGCTGGCCGTACGGACCTGGGATGTCGTCGTCACCACACCCACCGTGGCGGCGGCCGCCAACGCCACCAGCGGGATGGCCACGGCGGCGGCCACCCTGGCGCGTATCGGTATGCGTCGACCCACCTCTCAGCTCTCCCAGCACAGAAGAACCCGACTACGGAAAGCGTTGTTTCTACTACGATTCGACGGCACGACCAGAGTGACATGCGTCACGCACGCGAGCGCGGCTGTGGATAACCCCACGAATTCACAGACTTGCTCCCCTCGTCGCCCACAGGCGCTTCGCCGTAGGTTGCTCCCATGCCGACGTTCGAGGTGACCCTTCGGGACAGGAGCGTCGAGACCGTCGAGGGTGCCGACGCCTACCAGCAGGAAGGGCCGATGACCACGTTCTTCCGCCGCGGTCACGGCCGTGACGTCATCGACTCGTGGAGCACCCGGGTCGCCAGCTACCGCACCGCCGACCTGCTCGTCGTCCGCCGCCGCGACGTGGCCACGGGCCAGCTCCAGGCCGTCGGGTAGGCCCGACCGTGCTAACTGGTTGTAGCTATGCGGCATATGACCGGATAGCGACAACCAGAATGCGTTGAGGTCGGGGCTACGACGCCGGCCCCACCCGGTGCAGGAAGGCGGGCTCGAAGTAGTTGTCGCTGTCGGGCAGGACGAGCGGCGCGGCGCGGCCCAGGCCCGCGAGCAGTTGCTCGCACTGTCCCTCGAGCGTCCGATAGTCGGACATCCACACCAGGAAGATGGCGTGACCGTCAGCCCGGGTACGCACCTCCTCGGCGATGCGGCCCGGATCGGCGGCGCCGTTGCGCGCCGCGTAGTCGACCCAGTCGACGAGCTCCGGCGAGCTGAGCGCCGGGTAGGCCAGCTCGACCAGCCCGTCCGGCATCTCGCGCGAGTAGTCGGGCCCGAGTTGGTCGGGGCAGTACACGACCACGTCACCGGGCTGGGCATGCTCCGCCACGGCGTCGGCCACCACCCCCGCCTGCGTGCGCTGGAAGTCGTTCACCCAGGCGATGCCGGCCACGGACAGGAGCAGGTAGGTCCCGCCGACCAGCAACCGGGCAACGCCGGGAAGGCGCATGATGCCCACGGTCACCGCCAGGAGGACGAGCGGCACGAACACCGCGGAGTAGCGGGCCTGGAAGGTCGTGTCGGTGGCGTAGCCCGCGACCGTCCCGAACGCCACGACCAGCAGCACCACCGCCAGCTCACGGCGCACGATCGGCACGGTCCGCAGGTCGAGCGTCAGCTGGTGTCCCGACGAGCGGGCCGCGAACAGGGCGACCAGCGACAGCACGACCACCATGACGCCGGCGAGCGCGGCCTCCGGGATCGACCCCCCTCCCATCGCCTCGAGGGTCGACCGCACGATCTCGGTCGGCCGGAACGGCTCGCCCCACGGGGTCCCGGTGTTGGCGGCCTGGTCGAGGAAGCCCGGGAGCCAGGGCACGAACAGCAGCCCTCCGGCGGCGACGGCGAGGATCACCCGGCCGGTGTGGGCGCGGTGGGCGGGACGCCACCACCACCGCGCCAGGAGGACGATCCCGGTGGCCGCCACGAGGTAGAAGGCCCAGTACTGGGTGAGCAGCAGCAGGCCAGACACGAGCGTGAGCGCCGCCAGGCGCCAGGGGCGCGGCTCGCGGAGGGCGTCGGGGAGCAGCAGATAGCCCGCCAGCACGAGCAGCATGACCAGCGAGTACATGCGGGTCTCGGTGGCGTAGCGGACCATGTACGGCGAAAGCGCCACGATCGCCAGCGCCCAGCACGCCCCCGAACGGCCCGCCAACCGGCGCCCGGCGATCCACGCCAGCGGCAGCGCCGCCACCGCGAAGATGCCCGACAGCGACCGCACGGCGACGTCGCCGTCGCCGACGAGGTTCATCCAGCCGTGGAGCAGCAGGTAGTAGAACGGCGGGTGGCCGTCGTGGCGCAAGGCCTCGAACAGGTCTCCGAGCGGCAGGCTGGCGATGTTGACGCTCTGCGCCTCGTCCAGCCAGAGCGGCGAGCGCTGGACGAAGCGCAGCGCCACGCCCGCGGCGACGACGCCGGCGAGCGCGAGCGTGGCCAGCCACGGGGGGCCGGTGACGGAGCGGCCGAGGCGCGCCGGCGCCGCGTCGTCGTCGACCCCATCGGAGACCCCGTCGGCAGCCAGGGTACGCATGAGGGCCTGATGCTAATCCGGGCCAACGGAGCAGGTTGCACAGGCTGTGAACGCTCCGGTGCCGGACTTCGATACAGTGACGCACCCGTCGGGACTGCTGAGGGAGCACTGCCGCACGTGAGTCGCACGGTCATCATCGGTGCTGGCCCGGCCGGGCTCACGGCCGCCTACCAGCTGGCGAAGCTCGGCCACGCCAGCACGGTCCTCGAGGCCGACTCGGTCGTCGGAGGCATCAGCCGCACCGCTCAGCGCGACGGCTATCGGTTCGACATCGGCGGCCACCGCTTCTTCACCAAGGTGCAGGCGGTCGAGGACCTGTGGCACGAGATCCTCGACGACGACGAGTTCCTGCAGCGGCCACGCAAGAGCCACATCTTCTACCGGGGCAAGTTCATCGATTACCCGCTCAAGCCCGTCAACGCCGTGGGCAGCCTCGGACCGGTCGAGGCGGTCCGCTGCGTGGCGTCCTTCCTGTGGGTGCGCATCCGCCCGCCCAAGGACCAGTCGACGCTCGAGGGCTACGTCGTCGCCAACTACGGCTGGCGCCTCTACCAGCACTACTTCAAGACCTACAGCGAGAAGCTCTGGGCGACCCCGCCGTCAGAAATCGGCGCCGACTGGGGGGCGCAGCGCATCAAGGGCATGACGCTGTTCGACGCCGTGTGGGAGCCGATCCGCTCCCGCCTCGCCGGGCGCCGCCGGGACCGCTCGAAGCAGGTGACCAGCCTGATCGAGGAGTTCCAGTACCCCAAGTACGGCCCCGGCATGATGTGGGAGCGGTGCCACGAGAAGGTCGAGGCCGCCGGCACCAAGGTCCTCCTGGACACGCCGGTGACCGCCATCCGCCACGCCGACGGGCGGGCGATCGCCGTCGTCGCCGAGTGCGACGGCGTCACCACCGAGTACCCGGCCGACGACGTCATCTCG
>DASQUY010000479.1:0-3174 GCA_035641055.1 Acidimicrobiales bacterium
GGAGCACCGGATCGATTTCAAGCGCGGGGACAGCGTCGGTCATCCGGCTACGCGGTCGTGGAAGGCGCGGTGAATGGCACGGATCGACGGGTCGAGGCGCTCGAGCTGATAGGCGCTGGCAAAGGGCAGGCGGCACCGGACGACGACCAGGTTGTCGCCGGCGGGCCGTAGCAGCCCGAAGCGTTCGAGTCGCCGCAACGCCCGGGCAATGCCCGACTGGGAGCCCCGGGACGATCCCAAGCCCGCGGCGGCGGCAAGCCGTTCGAGGCTCGTGTATCCCGGTGTCGAGGCGGCATCACGCGCCAGGCGACGCCACACGACAAAGCTCGCGGGCCCGAGCACCGGTAGCCACACCGCCTCCACATAGGCGTCGTCGACGCCGAACCGCCCGTGGGCTAACCCAGCCTGGCCCGCCAGGGGAACGACACGAATGATCGACGGACAGTTCACGCCGCGGCCGCCACCAGCGCCCGCTCGGCCCGGCGCCGCTGGTACTGAAGCGTGCGGAGGTGCCGGCGCCGCTGCACGGCGAGATCAGCCAAGCGGACACCGGCGATCCGTGACGCCGCGATCAGCTCGGCATCGCTGGCGCTGATGATTCCGTCGGCCACCGCGTCGACCAGCAGCTCGGCCAGCTCCAGCGCAGGATGCTCGACGGGTGGCTCGGAGTGCTCGCGGGGCAGATCGACGGTGGGCCGCATGGCCCGGGCGGCGCGGCGCAGATCGAGTCCGGCGTCCATGAGCACGTTCGCCGCCACCCGTGCAGGCCGCCGCTCCAGCGGGTACCGGCGGATCCGCTCGTAGACGGCGGCGACCGTGGCCGCCGCCCGCTCGTCCCGGTCCCCCAGAGACCACCAGCGACGCGCCAAACGACGAGCACCGGGGAGCAGCAACTGAACCAGAACCCTGGCAGCCAGACCATTGCCGTCGATCGCCCGGGCCACCAACGCGACCAGAACCCGATCGGCCTCGCACGGCTCCGCGGCTCGCACGTACTCCTCGACCCCGCCGAGCGTGGCGGCACCACCGGCCGCTTCGCACACGGAATGAAGGTCGTGGGCGGCAGCCTCGTCACCGGCGAGTCGCCTCCACTCGTGCTCGAGCAACTCGAAGACCGTCGACATCGCTGCGTCCTCCCGTCGTTCAGCGACAACAGGACAACGGTGCGATGACCGTCTCCCTGGACAGCTCCCCGAGTTGCTCCCCGTTGACGTCCCCGAACGCGATTTGTGCGTGGCAGCGACAAGAGGCCACAGACGCGCTGGCGGGAGCGTCGGGTGGGATGTCCCGGGTCCGACCAGGGACGAGGTCGGGGACGTCCCACGCCACTCGGGGCAGCGTTCTGGGACGTCCCAGGCCCCCCGAGCGAGGGTCCCTGCCTCTGAACCACGCCCGCAACATCAGGCGCAACACCAGGCGTCCGCGTTGGTGCCAGTCGTGCGGGCCTGTCACGTCGACAGGCGCTTTTGCCCGTGGGGGTCAGGCTGGCCCGTCGCTGGTGTGCTCGAGCCCGTAGTCGTCAAACCCGGGCAGCGAGGATCTGGCGGCTCAGGCTCCACTGGCTGCCGTGGAGCCCGCCCGCCGGCCGTGTATCGGTGGTCCCACCTCGACCACGGCATCGTCGGGACTGCGGGGCCGGTCAGCGGTGGCGTCGGCCGAGCCAGCCCCAGGCGGTGTCGGTGAAGGTGCCGACGGTCTTGTAGGCGTTGGCGTTCGGGTCAACAGGTACCGCGACCTAGTCCATGACGGCCGCGCGCCCCTTCGCGGGCGCGCTCGTCGTCGCTCTCCTTGCCGTCACATGGTGCATTTCGGGTAGGGAACCACTGGCCGGCGGTGGGTGTTCTCGAATGCGGGTGGCTACGTGGTGGTGGCGACGATGCGGCGGAGGGGAAGCCCGATGTCTGTGCCGGTCCACCGTGCGGTGAGCTGGCGGGCGGCGCGCTGGCGGTGAGGATCGAGGTCGGGCAGGTACAGCGAGCGCAGCCACAGGCGGGCGGCGTCGGGGTCGGTGACGGGGTAGGCGAAGCGGCGGCGGTCGTCGTGTGTCACGGTGAGCCCGGCGGCGGTGAGCGCTGCGTGGGGGCGGCGCAGCACGTGGTGGTGGCGGAAGGGCAGGCGCCGGAGCCCAAGCGCGGCCATCAGCCGGGCGTAGCGGGCCCGGTCCCGCAGCGTCAGCGGTGCGGTGGACGGCAGCAGGGCGACCAGCGATGCAGCGGGGCGCAACAGGCGCGTCATCCCGATGGCGACCCGTTGGGGGTCGTCGAAGAGCATGAGCGCCATGGAGCACACCACCGCGTCGGCGGCACCGGCGCGCAGCGGTGGCGACGTCCCGTCACCGAGTGCCACCCGGCCGGGTGCGATCCGAGCGGCGTGGCCGAGCTCGGCCGCGCTGTTGTCCAGGCCGATCCAGCCGGGCGGCGAGCGGGCGGCGAGGGGCCCGCTGCCGCAGGCGAGGTCGACGACGATCCCGTGGTCGGGCAATGCCCGGGCCAGCCAGTCGTAGGGGTCGTCGCCATCGTCCGTAGTGGCCCGGGTCAGGACGGCCTCGGTGATGCCCGGCCACCTCGCGTGGAACGCGCCGAGGTAGGCGGCCCACCCGTTCCCCTCCGGGTTTGAAGCCGGTGCGGCCATAGGCCCAGGATTTCACGGCCCACAGTCCGGACAATCCCGGGCCGCGTGCGGGGCTCGGCTGGCGGCGGCGTGCACCGCGGCCGTCCCTTGCCTTCGTCGGGGACGACGCTTGCACCGGTCAGCGGGTTTGCGGACCATGACGAGACCACGTCGAGCGCGTCGGAGGGCCCCGCGCTGGGGACGAGTAGCGCGACCCGCTGCCAGGCCTCGTGTCCGAGGGGGAAGTCCGGGCGAGTCCCCCGTCCCCGACCCCGATCTCGACACGTAGTAGATGCGCGCCAGCTGCGGGTCCTGCTTGCGGGTGGTGTCGGCGGCGCGCACGAGCGTCGTGCGCAGCAGCGACGATCCGGCCTTGGACATGGTCTGGCCCTTGCGGTCGGTGTCGCCGGTTTCGTCGGCTCGGGGGACCAGGCCGGTGAAGGACCGGAACTGCTTGCCGGTACGGAACCGCGACGGATCGCCCATGGTGGCCGCGAGTGCGGGCCCGCCGATGTCGGCGAGTCCGGGCAGGCTGCGAGCGAGGGCGCCGGGATCGACCCACCG
>DASQUY010000480.1:0-2488 GCA_035641055.1 Acidimicrobiales bacterium
GCGGGCCGAGCCCAGGTGGTCGATGCACAGGCGGTGACCACCGTCGACAGATAGGCGCGGGGTGCGTCGATGCGCTCGCCGTCCTGGAGGGTGTGGTGGAGGTGGAGGAACGCCTCCTGGACGATGAACTCGGCCTCGCTCACGCCGCCGAGCATGCGGTAGGCGACCCCGAACCCGACGGGACGCAGCTCCTCGAACAGCCGGGCGTCACTCGCCGAGGCCCTTGGCGAAGCCGACGCGCCACGTCGACCAGCGGGGCTGCCAGCCGAGCTCGCGCTTGGCCTTGGCGTTCGACCCGCCGCGGACCTCGGTCATCTGCAGCACCGGGGCCTCGCCGGCCAGCAGCCGGACCACGAAGCGTGGGACCCGCATCGGCCTCTTCGCCCCCATCTGCTCGGCCAGGAACGGCAGCCACTCGCGCACCGGCGCCGGCTCGTCATCGACGACGTTGTAGATGCCGGGCCCACCGTTGTCCACGGCCGCCACGGTGGCGCTGGCCACATCCTCGATGTGCACGAACGACCAGACACCGCCGCCGCCGCCGATCACCGGGAGCCGCCGCTTCCGGATGGCCTTGGTCAGCAAGGCCTCGGGATCGGCGCTGACGCCGGTGCCCGGTCCGTAGAAGGCCCCGTACCGCAGCACGATGCCGTCGGCCCAGTCGATGCCGGTCACGGCGTCCTCGAGGTAGCGGAGGGCGTCGGCGCCGGAGCGCCCCTTGGCCGGCAGATCGAGGTCCGGCGGGTCGTCCTCGGTCTTGACCGGACCGCCGGTGCGGGCATAGGTGCCGATGGCCACGATGCTCTGGGCGATGAAGCGGCGGATACCGACGGCCCGGCCCGCGGCCAGCAGGTGGTCGGTGCCCTCGGTGCGCAGGCGGTTGGTCATGGCGCCGAAGCGGTCGGGGTTCCTCATCTCCCTCAGGCCCGGCTCGCCCTTGAGGGCCGTGAGCTGGTGGACGATCACCTCGGGCTCGGTCTCGGCCACGGCACGGGCGACCGCGTCGGGATCGAGCGCGTCGGCCACGACCGGCCGGGCACCCAAGGCCCGCAGAGCGTCGGTCTTGGCCGGCGACCGGATCATGCCGATCACGTCGTGGCCGGCGGCGGCGAGCTGGGGGACGAGCTGGGTGCCCATCGCACCGGTGGCTCCGGCGACGAACACTCTCATGGGTGCCTCCTCGATCCACCTTCGGGCGGTCACCCGGGCGGTCACCTCCGAAGCGGTCACCTCTGGAGACGAGATACCCCTGCTGCCTGTGACACATGGGCCTTCGCGTTTGAGCAACTGGGCCCCGTCAGACCCTCCGGGTAGTCTCCAGCTCGCTCGAGCCATCGCTTCGCGAGGAGGGCCGACGATGACCAAGCCGCAGCCGATCCCCGAGGGCTATGGGACCGTGACGCCCTGGGTCGTCACCAACGACACCCGGCGCCTGCTGGAGTTCATCAAGCAGGCCTTCGACGCCGAGGAGCTCGGCCGGGTCGAGGTGGAGGGCGGCGCCATCGGGCACGCCGAGGCGCGGATCGGCGACTCCATCATCATGATGTTCGACTCGCCCTTCCCGGTGGCCACACCGGGCTTGTGCGCCTCTATGTCGAGGACGGCGACGCCGTGTTCGGTCGGGCGCTGGCGGCCGGGGCCACCCCGGTGACCCGGCTGACCGAGCTGGCCTGGGGCGATCGGGTCGGGCGGGTGCGCGACCCGCTGGGGAACCTGTGGTGGATCCAGGAGCGCGTCGCCGCGCCCTCCCCTGAGGAGGCGGCCAGCCGCTTCCAGGATCCGAAGTACACCGAGGCCATGCGGTACCTCCAGTCGACCCTCGCGGCTGGCCTGGACGCGTCCTAGCGCGGGCTGCCCGCCCCCGGCCGGGCACGCCCGTGGCAGGCCGCCGGGTGACGACCTGCCACGGGTTGTGCGTGTGCGTCCTAGTTGCTCAGGGGCCTGACCGCCCGGAGGGCGTTCACGATCCCGTTGCCGTAGAACCCGTTGTGGTACGTCGGGCCCTCGCAGGTGTGGGTCGCGGTGACCGTCTCGCCGGTGGGGAGGTGACGGACGTAGGTGAAGGCGCGCGGCTCGGGGCAGGCGTGCCTGCTGGCGGTGAGCCGCAACACCGACTCGGTGACCCTCGGGGACAGTCCGTACCGGCCGCCGCTGCCGAAGCCGAACCGGCTGACGATCAGCGCAGCCACCCCGACGGCATGGGGCGCGGCCATCGAGGTGCCCTGGAGGTACTGGTAGTAGGCGCAGACGCCCGCCTGGCAGTCGCGCACGACGGCCGGCGACAGCGGCTCGCCGCCCGGACCGATCACCGGCGGGTTGGCCGCCCGCAGCACGGCCTCGGGAGCGGCCGCCAGCACGCCCTTGGTGACGTCGCGGGTGTTGGCCGGGTTGTCGTAGAAATCGCCGCCGGGCGCCGACACGTCCACGTACCGGTAGCCGTAGCTGGAGTAGTAGGCCTTGCGGGTGCTGATCCCGGTGGCACTGGTCG
>DASQUY010000481.1:0-14315 GCA_035641055.1 Acidimicrobiales bacterium
CATCCATCTGCTGGCGCAGCAGGAACTCGCGCTGGCGGGACTCGAGGCCCTCGGACACGTCGTTGCGGATCTTGTCGGCCAGCTCGTACTCGGCCAGGGCCTCCTTGACCCAAGCCAGCACCAGCCGTAGCCGGTCGACCAGCTCGGGGGTCTCCAGCAGCTCGATCTTGCGCTCGACCGCCAGCTCGGGCCACCAGCCGACGATGTCGGCCAGAGCCGACGGGTCGTCGACACCCCGCAGCACCTCGGTCAGCCGGCGGCCGCCGATGCTCTCGAACAGCGCCCGCAGCGCTGCCCGCAGTTCGGTGGCCAGCCCCTGGATCTCGTCGGTGACGGGGCCGTCGGCCAGGGGGGCGGCGTGCACCCACAGGGCGCTGGTCTCGCCCACGACGCCCACGCCGACCTCGGCACGGCCCGTGGCCCGGATGACCAGGGCCGGCGCCCCGCCGGGCAGGTTGCCGCGGTTCTCGATGTGGGCCATCGTGCCGACCCGGGCGTAGCGGCCGTCGGCCCGCCGGGGGACGAGCAGCAGCGTGTCGTCGGCGCGGGCGGCGGCCTCCGCGGCGGCGCGCGCCTCATCGGTCTCGACGGCCAACGTCACCACCATGTGGGGGAGGACGACGTCGTTCGTGAGGGGGAGGACCGGGAGGGTGAGGGTGTCGAGGTCGGCCATGACCCAGCCAACGCTAACGACACATCTGGCATTCCCTACTCCAGGAAACTTGAGTCCAAGACGCTTAGAGTGGGCTCCAGGGGGATGGCGGGCGACTGGACACCGGTGACTAGCGTGGCGCGCCATGGCGCGGCAGCAGACGGCCGAGCAACTCGCGGATGCGTGCGGCGAAGATCCCTCGTGGATCTGCCGTCAGGTGCTCGAGTGGACCGACAGCGAGGGGTGGGCCCGCGCCGCCGACATCGCTGACACACCGGCGAACATCCTGCTCATCGTCGTGGTGGCGTGGGTGGCCAGCCGCCTCGTCCATCGGGCCATCGGGCGGTTCACCGACCGCATGACCGCCCCCGAGGCGCGGGAGCGCGTCCGACGCTGGAACCGCCGGGCGCCGCTGTCCCTCCAGGTTCGAGGGCCCGAGTCGCTGCGCTCGGCGGCCCGCTCCAAGACGTTGTCGGCGGTGCTGAGGTCGTCCTCGACGGCTCTGATCTGGGCCATCGCCTGGACGATGATCCTCGGCGAGCTGGGCATCAACCTCGGCCCGCTGATCGCCGGCGCCGGCGTCGCCGGCGTGGCTATCGGCTTCGGCGCCCAGAGCCTGGTCAAGGACTTCCTGTCGGGCATGTTCATGCTCATCGAGGACCAGTACGGCGTCGGGGACGTCATCGACGCCGGTGAGGCGATCGGGACGGTGGAGGCGGTCACCCTGCGCACGACCCGGGTGCGTGACATCAACGGCACCGTGTGGCACATCCCCAACGGGAACATCATGCGGATCGGCAACATGTCGCAGCAGTGGGCGCGGGCGCTGCTGGACGTCGGTGTCGCCTACGGCACCGACATCGACAAGGCGCGCACGGTGATCAAGCGGGTGGCCGACGGCATGTGGCGCGAACCCGCCTGGAGGACCGAGATCCTGGAGGAGCCCGAGGTGTGGGGGGTCGAGCAGCTCGGAGTCGATTCCGTGGCCATACGTCTCGTCATCAAGACCCAGCCCGGCGAGCAGTGGAGGGTCATGCGGGAGCTGCGCCAGAGGCTCTTCGATGCGTTCAACGCCGAGGGCATCGAGATCCCCTTCCCTCAGCGGTCGGTGTGGATCCGGCGGGAGCCGGGGTCGTCTCGCGAGGCCGACCCTGACCCGAGTCTTTGAAGGTTCAACGAGGCTCAGCGGGTTGCAGCTCGACCTCGACCGCGAACGCCTCGCCCTCGACCGTCCGGAGCTCGGTGATGTGTCCCGCGCTCCGGACATCCTCAACTGCCTGCTGCAGGAGGGCGAGGCGGTCGGGCGTATCGGTGACCGTGACCGACGCCACCGGCGTGCGCATCGACCGCTTGGCCTCGCTCTTGGCCCGCCGGACCTCTCCCAGCGTGGCGGCGGCGACGGCAACCACGGTGGGGTCCTCGGCCGCGGCCAGCGCCCGGAGCCCGTCGGCGTCGGGCCACGGCGCGCGGTGGATCGACCCCCCGCGCCACCACGACCACACCTCCTCGGTCGCGAACGGGAGGAAGGGGGCGAACAGCTTGAGCAGCGTCTCCAGGGCCGTGCCGAGGGCGGTGCGGGCGGAGGCCTGCCCGACCTCGCCGGCGGACCCGTAGGCCCTGTTCTTGACGAGCTCGAGGTAGTCGTCGCAGAACGACCAGAAGAGCGCCTCGGTGCGCTCGAGCGCCCGGGCGTAGTCGAACCGGTCGAACGCCGCCGTGGCCTCGGCCACGAGGTCGGCGAGCCAGGCCAGCATCGACCGGTCGAGCGGCTCGGTCAGGCTCCCCGCGTCGCCAGCCGCGGTGTCCGCCCCGGTCCCGAGGGCGAAGCGCGAGGCGTTGAGCACCTTGATGGCCAGCCGGCGCCCCACCTTCATCTGGGCGGGGTCGAACGCCAGGTCCATCCCCGGCCGGCCGCCGGCGGCCCAGTAGCGGATGGCGTCGGCCCCGTACGTCTCGAGGAGCACCGCCGGGTCGTCGGGGGCGTTGCCGGCCGACTTCGACAGCTTCTTGCGGTCGGGGTCGAACACGAAGCCGGAGATGGCGGCGTTGGCCCACGGCAGCCCGTCGTGCTCGTAGTGAGCGCGGACGACGCTGTAGAACAGCCAGGTGCGGATGATCTCGTGGGCCTGGGGCCGCAGGTCCATGGGGAACGTGCGGGCGAACAGGTCGGGATCGTCCACCCAGCCGCTGACGATCTGGGCGCTGAGCGACGAGGTGGCCCAGGTGTCCATGACGTCGGGGTCGGCGGCGAACCCACCCGCCCGGTTGCGCTGCTCCTCGGCATAGCCGGGCGGGACATCGGTCGTGGCGTCGACCGGCAGCGACGCCTCGTCGGCCAGGATCGGCGCCAGGTAGTCGACGTTGCCGTCGCCGTCGATGGGATACCAGGCCGGGAACGGCACGCCGAAGAAGCGCTGGCGAGTGATGTTCCAGTCGCCCTGCAGGCCACCGACCCAGTTCTCGTAGCGGACCCGCATGAAGTCGGGCCACCAGGCCAGCTCCTTGCCCCGGGCCAGCAGCGCGTCCTTGTCCGGGTAGCGGATGAACCATTGGTGCGAGGTGACGATCTCGAGCGGCCGGCTGCCGTTCTCCCAGAACTTGACCGGGTGGGTGATGGGCCGGGGCTCCCCGTCGGTGAGGCTCGCCTCGGCCAGCAGCTCGACGATGCGGGCCTGCGCCTGCGCGACCGTCCTGCCCGCCAGCTCCTCGTAGTGGCGCTGGGCGGCGGCCGGGTCGGTCGAGGCCCACCCGGGCTCGCCCCAGGTGACCGGGCGCAGCCGCCCGTCTCGCTGGACGACGGTGCGGAGGTCGAGCCCGAGCTCCCGCCACCAGGTGACGTCGGTGGTGTCGCCGAACGTGCAGATCATGGCGATGCCGCTGCCCTTGTCGGGGTCGGCGAGCCCGTGGGCGACGATCGGCACCTCGGCCCCGAAGAGCGGCGTGACGGCCTTGGCGCCGAACAGCGGCCGGAACCGGTCGTCGTCGGGGTGGGCGACGAGGGCGACGCAGGCAGGCAGCAGCTCGGGCCGGGTGGTCTCGACCCACAGCGGGTCGCCGTTCGGGCCGTCGAAGCGCAGCCGGTGGTAGGTGCCGGGGATCTCGCGGTCCTGCATCTCGGCCTGAGCGACCGCGGTCTGCATGTCGACGTCCCACAGCGTGGGCGACTCGGCGCGGTAGGCCAGGTCGCGCCGGAGCAGCCGCAGCAGGCCGAGCTGGCTGGCGTGGGTGGCCCGGGGGCCGACGGTGCGGTAAGTCTGGGTCCAGTCGACCGAGAACCCGAGGTTGGACCACAGCTCGAAGTAGTCGTGCTCGAGCTGCTCGATGACCTGGCCGCACAGCTCCTGGAAGTTGGGGCGACTGACCGGGACCGGCCGGGCCTTGCCCGGTTGGCCCGGCGGCTGGAGGTCGGGGTCGTAGGGCAGCGACGGGTCGCAGCGGGTGCCGGTCAGGAGCTGGACGCGGCGCTCGACGTTGAGGCCGTTGTCGTCCCAGCCCATGGGGTAGAAGACGTCTTTGCCCCGCATGCGCTGGTAGCGGGCGACCATGTCGGTGTGGGCGTACGAGCACGCGTGGCCGATGTGGAGGTTGCCCGACACCGTCGGCGGCGGCGTGTCGATGGAGAAGATCTCGGCGCGTGCCTTGGTGCGGTCGAACCGGTAGGTGCCGTCCGCCTCCCACCGGGCGCGCCACGTGGCCTCCAGGCCCTCCAGGCTGGGCTTGTTGGGGATCCTGCTCACCGCGACGAAGGGTAGTGGTCGGCCCGGCCTGGGCTCCTACCCATTGCGGAGGCGGCCGCTCCGGGGAGTCAGGTGGAATGACGGTCTCCGCGCGGTTTCTTTACGATCCCCGTTACCTTTGAGGTGCCGTCAGCGTTGGCGTTGGCGGGATTGGCGGGCGGTTGTCGACCAGCTGGGGACGCACGGAGGACGATCGTGACCGCACCGGACACCGAACGACGGGACGGTCGTCCGCGCTCCCGGCCGCGCGCCACGGTGGCGGTCGCGGTGCTGGCCGTGGTGGCCCTGGGGTCGGGCGGCATCGCCGCCGCCCAGGAGCCGGACCCCGAGCAGACCAAGGAGGAGCGGGACGCGGTCCGTTCGCAGCGCGGCGAGGTCGAGCTTCAGGTCGACACCCTGGAGGGCAAGGCGGCCGACGTCCGGGCGGCACTGGCCGAGATCGAGGCCAACGTCGACGCCCAAGCGGCCGAGCTCGCAGAGGCGGCGGAGGCCGCGGTGGTAGCGCAGCAGGCGCTGGACAAGGCCACGGCCGCAGTGAAGGACGCCCGGAAGCGATACGAAGCGCTCGATCGAGCCGCCGACCGGCTGGTCGTGGGCGCCTACGTGAACCCTCCGCTCGACAACTCCCTCCAGGAGCTGTCGGGGGAGTCGCGCAGCGACGCCGCGATCATGCAGGCGATCATCGAGCTGCAGGCGGACAGCGGTGCCCAGACGCTCGAACTGGTCGCCGCGGCACGCGTCGAGCTGGCGGCCGAGGAGACGAAGAAGGAAGAGGCGGCGGCGGCGGCCGCGGCCGCCCGGGAGGCGGAGGCCGAGGAGCTGGCCGACCTCGAGGCCGCGCGTGCCCAGCAACAGAAGGTCGTCGCCCAGGCAGAGGAGCGGCTCGACGCCAAGCTCGCGGAGGCGGCGCACCTCCAGACGCTCGACCGCGAGCTGTCACAGCGGCTGGAACGAGAGGAGGCCGAGCTGGCCGCCCAGCTGGCGGCGCAGCAGCAGGCGGCGGCGGAGGCCGCGGCGCAGGCGGCCGCGCAGGAAGAGGCCCAGGCGGAGGAGCCGACGACCGACACTGCGGCGTCGTCGATCGAGCCGGCGCCGGGCGGGCTGGCCACGGTGACCTGCCCGGCGGGTGGGTCGATCACGGTCGCCGGATCGATCGCCGGCGACGTGCAGGCGCTGCTGGACGCGGCGGCGGCCGACGGCTTGCTGCTCTGCGGCGGCGGCTACCGCGATCCCGACGATCAGATCCAGCTCCGCATGGAGCACTGCGGCACGTCGACCTACGCCATCTACGAGATGCCCTCGTCCCAGTGCGACCCGCCCACGGCCCCGCCCGGCACATCGATGCACGAGCAGGGCTTGGCCATCGACTTCACGTGCAACGGCGGGGGCACGGTCAGCTACGGCGACGCCTGCTACGTCTGGCTCTCCGCCAACGCCGCGTCCTACGGGCTGTACAACCTCCCGAGCGAGCCGTGGCACTGGTCGACCGACGGCACGTAACACGCTTCTCGGGCCTGACCGCTGGGTATCCTCACCCGACGGCTGGTCCGCCAGCCGGCGAGGACCGAACGATGGACTCCACCGCCCGCCCCGTGCCCTTCTCTTTGGAGGAGGCGCCTGACCGGTTGGTCTGGATCCTCGGCTCCTCCCGCAGCGGCAGCACGTGGCTGCTGCGCATGCTGGCGTCCCTCGACGAGGTCGTCCCGATCGACGACCCCCACCTCGGCCACCACCTGGGCGTGTGGCGCCCGATCCCGCTGGCGTGGGCGGCCGCCGAGCATCCGCCCGAGCTGACCACCCTCGACCGGATCAAGCGGGACAAGGAGAGCTACTTCTTCAGCGACCAGTACCGGCACGCCTGGGAGCCGGCTCTCCGCCGGCTGATCGTCGACCGCTTCGACGCCCAGGTCGCCGACGCCCGCCCCTCACCCGATCCGATCGTGGTCGTCAAGGAACCCGGCTCGCACGTCGCCGACGTGCTCATGTCGCTGTTCCCTGACTCCCGGCTGCTCTTCCTCCTGCGGGACGGGCGCGACGTGGTGGACTCGTGGGTGGCCGCCTACCGGGACGGCACGTGGGCCATGGAGGAGGGCGCGTTCCCGGTGACCGAGGCCGGGCGGGAGGCACTGGTGCGCTGGCAGTCGGCGGTCTGGACGTTCCGGACCGAGCTGGTGCAGCGCGTGTACGAGGCGCACCCCGCCGGCAGGCGGGTGCTGGTCCGCTACGAGGACCTCGTGGCCGACCCGGCTCGCGAGCTCGCCCGCATCTGCAGCCTGCTGCCGATCGAGGTCGCCGCCGACACCGTGGCCGGCGTCGCCGCCCGGCATGCGTTCGACGCGGTGCCACCGGCGGCCAAGGGCGACGACAAGCCGATCAGGTCGGCCAGGCCGGGCGGCTGGCGCGACAACCTCACCCCCGCCGAGCAGGACGTGATGCACGAGATCATGGGCGGCAAGCTCGCCGAGCTCGGCTACCTGGAGCCCGTCCCCGTCGGCATGGCCTGACCGCCCACAAACTGGTTGTAGCTGTGCGGTCATATGCCGCATAGCTACAACCAGAACGAACGGCGGCAACCCGTTCGGGCCGGCGGGCCGGTCCCCGGTACCCTCGCGCCCATGCTGCGGCTGTTCGACACCGCCAAGGGAGGCGTCGTCCCCTTCGAGCCGCGCGAGCCGGGCAAGGTGTCGATGTACGTCTGCGGCCCGACCGTCTACGGCCCGCCGCACGTCGGCCACGGGCGCTTCGCCCTAGCGTTCGACGTGCTGCGCCGCTACCTGGCGTGGGCGGGCAACGACGTCACCTACGTCTCCAACATCACCGACATCGACGACCGGATCATCGACCGCGCCCAGCGGGAGGAGCGCGACTGGCGGCAGATCGCCGAGCGGTGCGAGTCCGTCTGGTACCGAGCGATGGACGCGCTCGGGATCCAACGCCCGGACCACGATCCCCACGCCACGGCCTACGTCGACGGCATGGTCGAGCTCGTCGAGCGCCTGGTCGCCCAGGGCGTCGCCTACGAGACCTCCGACGGCGTCTACTTCCAGGCGGAGCGGGTGGACGACTACGGGCTCCTGGCCCGGCAGCCGCTCGACAGCCTCCGGGCCGGGGCGCGCGTCGAGGCCGACGAGGAGAAGCGCTCGCCGATCGACTTCGCTCTGTGGAAGAAGGCCAAGCCGGGCGAACCGACGTGGCCGTCCCCGTGGGGCCCCGGTCGGCCGGGCTGGCACACCGAGTGCGTGGTGATGTCGTTGGACCTGCTGGGCGAGGGGTTCGACATCCACGGTGGCGCGCAGGACTTGGTGTTCCCGCACCACGAGAACGAGCGGGCCCAAGCGGTCGCCGACGGTCGCCGCTTCGCCCGCCACTGGGTGCACAACGGGTTCGTCGAGGTCGAGGGCATCAAGATGTCCAAGTCGCTCGGCAATGTGACCAACCTGCTCGACCTCGTCGAACAGTACGACCCGCGCGCCTACCGGCTGCTCGTGCTGCAGTCGCACTACCGGTCGCCGATCGACGTCACCGACGACAGCCTGCGGGACGCCATACGGTCGCTCGACCGGCTGGACACCTTCGCCCGCAAGGCGGCCGCGCTCGACGGCGGCGCGGAGCCGGACGCGGCGGCGCTCGCCCGGTTCCGCGAGGCCATGGAGGACGACCTCGACACGCCCCGGGCCACGGCGGCTGTGTTCGACCTGGTCCGCCGAGCGAACGCCCTGCTCGCAACGGGTGATCACGCGGCGGCGGCACCGCTGGCCGCGGCAGTGCGGGAGATCACCGGTGCGCTCGGGCTGGAGCTGCGCACCGCGTCGGGCGAGGTGCCCGCGGAGATCCTCGACCTCGGCCGCCGGCGCGACGAGGCCCGGTCCGCCAAGGACTGGGCGACGGCGGACGCCCTGCGCGCCCAGATCGTCGCCGCCGGGTACGTGGTCGAGGACACCCCTGCGGGCACGGAGATCCGCCCCTCCTGACCACACCGTCGTTGAAGGTTTGCTGCTCAGTAGCGGCACGTTTTCTTCAGAGCCGGCGTTCACGGTTCCGAGGCGGCGCTGCTAGCCTTGTTACCCGGCGGTAACCTGACGACGCAGGTCGACGAAGGCAGTGCCATGAGTGAGTTCTCCCTGAAGCTGAACGAGGACCAAGAGCAGATCCAGAAGTGGGTCCACGACTTCGCCGAGACCGTCGTGCGCCCGGCGGCGCACGAGTGGGACGAGCGGGAGGAGTTCCCCTGGCCCATCGTCGAGGAGGCCGCCAAGATCGGCCTCTACTCGTTCGACTTCTTCGCCCAGGCGCAGCTGGGCGATCCGTCGGGCCTGACGATGCCGCTGGCTCTGGAGGAGCTGTTCTGGGGGGACGCCGGGATCGGACTGTCGATCTTCGGCTCCGGCCTGGCCGCCGCCGGCATCGCCGGCTCCGGCCTGCCCGAGCAGGTCATGGAGTGGGTGCCGCAGTGCTTCGGCACCCAGGACAAGATCCAGCTCGGGGCCTTCTGCGTGTCCGAGCCCGACGCCGGCTCCGACGTCAGCTCGCTCAAGACCCGGGCCACCTACGACGAGGCCGCGGACGAGTGGGTGCTCAACGGCACCAAGGCGTGGATCACCAACGGGGGCATCGCCGACGTCCACGTGGTCGTGGCCACCGTCGACCCGAAGCTCAAGGGGCGGGGCCAGGCCAGTTTCGTCATCCCGCCCGGGACCAAGGGCCTCTCGCAGGGGCAGAAGTACCTCAAGCACGGGATCAGGGCGTCGCACACGGCCGAGGTCGTGCTCGACGACGTGCGCATCCCGGGGCGGCTGCTGCTCGGGGGCAAGGAGAAGCTGGACGAGAAGCTGGCGCGGGCCCGGGAGCAGGAGCGCACCGGCGCCAAGCAGCCGGCCATGGCCACTTTCGAGGCGACGCGCCCGGCGGTGGGCGCCATGGCTGTCGGCATCGCCCGGGCGGCCTACGAGTACGCACTCGCCTACGCCAAAGAACGCAAGGCGTTCGGCAAGCCCATCATCGAGAACCAGGCGATCGCCTTCATGCTCTCCGACATGGCGACCGAGATCGACGCTGCTCGCCTGCTCGTCCACCGGGCCGCCTGGCTGGCCCGCAACGGCGGGTACACCAACGCCGAGGGCTCGATGTCCAAGCTCAAGGCCGGCCGGGTGGCCGTCTGGGTCACCGAGCGCGCCATCCAGATCCTGGGTGGCTACGGGTACACGCGCGAGTACCCCGTCGAGCGCATGCATCGTGACGCCAAGATCTACGACATCTTCGAGGGCACCGAGCAGATCCAGCAGCTCGTGATCGCCCGGGCGATCAGCGGCCTGCGGATCGAGTAGCTGACCTGCGGCTCCGCCCGAAGGTCAAGCTCGCGCCAGGAGCTCGGCGACCTCCGCAGCGCAGCCCCACGAGACCGTCACACCCAGGCCAGCGTGACCGTAGCTGTGCACACACAAGGCGCCGTCGATCTCCTCGGCCTCCAGGCGGATCGATGGCCGTCCAGGTCGGAGCCCAACCCGGTGCTCGATGATCTCGGCGTCCTCGAGGAGGGGCTCGGCCTCGGCGCACCGGCGCAGGATCGCATCGGCCTCGGCCGGGTCGGGCGTCGTGTCGTCACTCTCGCGGACGCTCCCCCCGAGCACGACGATGTCGCCGTGAGGGTGGTAGCTCGTGCGGTCGGGTCCCGGCGGGCCCTCGATCAAGAACGTGTCGATGCCCGGGTTCCGCACGACGATCTTTGGACCGCGGAGAGGCACCACGTCAGGGTCGGGCACGAGGTCGCGTGCGGCCAGCCCGCTGCAGTTGGCGACGCGCGGCGCGAGGGCGGTGGCCTCGCGCAAAGACGACAGCGGCGCGACGCGCTCCACCGTGACCCCAGCGGCCGCCAGCCGCTCGCCGAGGTACTCGAGATAGGGCGGCATGTCGATCAGCGGCACGTCGAGCCAGAACCCGCTGCGGAATCCCGGCGGGAGCTCGTCAGGCGGGCATGCCCGGAACCCCGGGAGTCCCCGGGCAAAGTCCGGCGGCTCGCCCGCGCCGCGGCCCGCAAAGAGGCCGCGGCACACGTGCACCCCGGGTGCACCCCTGCGCTCCTCATCCAGCACCTCGGCCACGGTGGCCGCGGTCCACGCTTCGCCGCGTGGTCCGGCGAGGCCGAAGCTGGGCCCGACCATCGCGGTCGCGAGCGCCGAGGTCGTCTCGCCCGGCGGCAGCGTGGTCAGCACCGCCACGCGCATGCCGGCGTCCGCGAGCCGTATGGCCGTTGTCATGCCGATGACACCCGCACCTACGACAACGGCGTCGGCTCTGCCGTTCATGGCGGGCAACATTACGACTGCGGCGTCGGTGGGTGCGGGCGTGCATGCTGTCCTGGTGTCCGCCGTCTGGTTGGTGACGGGAGCGCAGGCCTCCGGGAAGTCGACGGTCGCCGACCTCCTGGCCCGCCGGTACGAGCGCGGCGTGCACGTGCGGGGCGGACAGTTCTACCGCTGGGCAGTCCGAGGATGGAGCCACGTCGGCGACCCCGACGAGCTCGAGGTCCGACGGCTGCTCGATCTCCGGTACCGGCTGTCGGCCACCGTCGCCGACGAGTACGCCGCGGCCGGCTTCACCACCATCGTGCAGGACAACATCTATGGCGCCGACGTCGAACGGTGGCTCAAGAGGATCGGCTCACAGCCGAAGCACCTCGTCGTGCTGCGCCCCCCGGTGGAGGTCGTGAAAGCGCGCGACGCCGAACGCCGACGGACGGTCGGGAAGATCGCCTACCGCGACGGCTACACGGCTGCCGTCAACGACGCGCACGTGGCCTCGACACGCCGGGACCTCGGGCTGTGGCTCGACACGTCGGGCCAGCTGCCCGAGGAGACGGTCGACGAGATCGTGCGCCGAGCCGACGACGCCCTCGTCGCTTGACCGCTCGGCGCCAGCCCGATAATCGGTGCGCCGGGGAGGAAGGACCCGAGAAGACTGGGCCCGTGGATGTGGAAGCCGTGCGGTCCGCGTTCGCCGATCGCGGCGTCGTCCGCCTCGAGGGTGCGTTCGGTCGAGATGCGGCTGCGCGCATACGCGACGTCGTCTGGCGGTACGCCGAGCGCAGGGTAGGGCTGCGGCTCGACGATCAATCCACCTGGCCCGCCGGCTGGCTCCCGCTGAGCTGGAAGGGCGTGAAGCGGAACCGTGCCTTCGACGCCTTGGTGGACAACCCGTCGGTCACGGCCGCGCTCGACGGCATCTTCGGTGCGGCCGGCTGGCGGCGGCCGAAGTCCGGGGCCCAGGTCCTCGTGAGCCTGCCGGCACCCGGGCCCTGGGCGCTGCCCGACGGCTGGCACATGGACTGCGGGTTCGAGCGGCCGACGTGGCCAGTGTTCGCCGTGAAGCTGTTCGGCTTCTTCGGCGAGGTCGGGCCCCGCGGTGGGGGCACCATGCTGCTGCCCGGGTCGCACCGGATCGTCGATCGCTACCGCTCGACCTTCGAGGAGCCGCCGGGGGCCGGCAAGGCCAACTGGCAGCCCTTCCTGCGCCGGTACCCGCCCCTCGGCGACCTGTTGATGGGCGCCACGCGGCCCGACCTCGGGCGGTCGATGGTCGGCGAGCGCTACGAGGTCGAGGGCGTGCCGGTCGACGTCGTCGAGCTCACCGGGGCACCCGGCGACGTGGTGATCACCCACCTCCACGTCTTCCACTCGGCTTCGCCGAACACCAGCGACACGCCGAGGCAGATGCTCGGCAAGGCCGTCCACGCTGCTTCGAGGCAATAGGGGTCGCCCCGCGGAGGTCGAGGAAATGACGTGCCTCCTCGGTCGTTATTTCCTCCGCCTCCCGACCGGTCGGATATTTCCTCGGCTCGGGTGACGGAGCTCCCGCCCCCGATACCAGTAACGGGCGTGCCGTGGTAGCGGCTCGTGGCCAGGACTCTCCGTGGCGTCGCTCGACGAACGCACCGTCAAAGGTTGTTGACGATCGGCTTAAGCGTCAAATATTGTTGACGCATGGAGTCTCCCTCTGGGCTAGGTGAGCAGGCCTCGAGCAAGGACCCGGCCATCGGCCTTCGAGCAGCGGCGACGCTGCGGCGGCTGGCCGAGCAGCTCGAGCTCGAACAGGTGCGCCGTGCCCGAGCACAGGGGTGGTCCTGGCGAGAGATCGCCGCCACTCTGAACGTCACGAAGCAGGCGGCCCACCACAAGTACGCACATCAGATCGAGGAGGCGTGATGCCGCTGGAGCAGTTCTCCCCAGCCGGCCAGGGTGTGGTGAAGGCGGCTTCGGACCACGCCAAGGCGTTCGGACACAACTACATCGGCACCGAACATTTGCTGCTCGGCGTCATGGCGTTCGAGGAGTCTCAGGGGAGCGGGCCACTCATCACCCGTGAGCTCACGACGGATGCCATTGCGACCGAGATCCTGGCCCGTCTCGACAGGCACGTTTCCGAGGCCGATGCCCTTCGCTCGATCGGCATCGATCCCGAGCGTCTGATGGACCACGCACGGAGCGAGCTCGGCGTCGAGCTCCAGATCCAAGGGCTCACAGACCCCCGGCGTCGCCTACCCCGCCACGCTGTTCCTGCCGACATCCCAGAAGACGCCCTTCCGTTCACCCGACGGGCGTACAAGGTGCTCAACCTCGCTGTGGGAATCGCGGCGGGCAAGCCGACCGGCCCACGCCACGTCCTACAGGCGCTCCTCGAAGAGGACGGTGGGCTCGCCGTCATCGTGCTCGAACAGCACGGCATCGACCTTGCCGCGCTTGCTACCGAGATCAGCACATCGGCGTAACGTCTCCGCCGGGAGTCGGCCGGGCAGTTGGTCCGACCGTAGCTACTTGCTAGAGCTTGAACAGGAAGTAGTACGAGTCGTTCTGCTCGCTCGGGCTGAGCACGTACCGGGCGGCGACCTTCAGGGCGTAAGTTCTCCACGCCCGACACTGGGCTGCGCGATCTCATCTGGTGACAGCCCAGCGAGCGGCAGTGCTCGATGGCGTGCGCTTGCAGGGCGGAGCCGATGCCCAGGCGCCGCGCCGCCGGGTCGACACCGAAGGCCTCCACGAAGCCCTCGGTCAGTGGAGCCCCGTCCTGCAGGACTGGAGGGCGTCCCACGTCGGCCCCGATGATCTGTACGAGGAAGCGGAGGAAGCCGACGCAGTCCCGCCCTCGGAAGGCCGCGAGGACATGGGACTCCTCAGCGTGCGGATAGTCGCGAACGAGATAGCGGTCCTGCTCGAGGATCGAGGCTGCGAGCCGCATCGCTTCGTCGAAGCGTGGCTCGCCCTGGCGCAGCTCGATGACGTCGACGTCCTTAGACAACGTCACCATCTTGCCTTCCGGAGGGGTCGACGAGGTCGAGGACATAGCCCGGATCTAGTCCGTGCTATGTCCTCGACCTGCCGAAGGCCTCGACGAACACCGCCTGGGCGTCGGTCTCGACCGCCTTCGGGCAGTAGTGGGTGCGGACCCAGCCGACGGCCTGGTCGGCCGGCGTACCCGTCAGGACGGCCAGACAGGCGAGCGCGGTACCCGTCCGGCCGTGGCCGCCGAGACAGCCGAGATCCACCAGGTCACCAGCGCGGGCGCGAGCGAGCAGCCGTTGCAGCGACCCTCGGAGCTGGTCGGGGTCGCGGGGCACGCCGAAGTCGGGCCAGGCGGCATGCTCGTGCGGCCACGGCGGATCCCAGCGGTCATCCAGGTACAGGCCGTAGGCGGGGGCAGGGTCCCGGCTGTACGGGTCGCCGGCGACGAACGACACTGCGGTGACCGACGTGCCGTCGGCGAGCTTGACGGCGGTGCGATGGACATGACGCTCGGGCACCGGGCGCCCCGCCGCGTCCCACTCCTCTCGGATGGCGGCCAGGTCGCCGGCCCGGAGGCCCTCCTCACCCCGACGCACGCGGTCCGCCACCGACTGTCCCGTCGGCGACCCCGTCGACACGGCCCACTTGGCTGCA
>DASQUY010000482.1:0-5207 GCA_035641055.1 Acidimicrobiales bacterium
GGGGCTGGCGCTGGTGGGGGGAGCGGAGCGCAACGACCCGGTGGCGGCGTCGACGACCGGCACCGGCGAGCTGATCGCCGCGGCCGTCGACCGCGGGGCCCGCCGGGTGCTGGTGGGCCTGGGCGGCTCGGCGACGACCGACGGCGGCTTGGGCGCGCTGCGGGCCCTGTACCCGCTGCACCGGCTGCGGGGCGTCGAGCTGGTGGCCCTGTGCGACGTCCGCACCCGCTTCGTCGACGCCGCCGCCACCTTCGCCCCCCAGAAGGGGGCGAGCTCCGCCCAGGTGGAGCTGCTGCGCCGCCGACTCGAGCGTCTGGCGGAGGTCTACCTGGCCGACCACCGCGTCGACGTGCGGGACCTCGACGGCGGCGGGGCCGCAGGCGGGCTGGCCGGGGGGCTGGCGGTCGCCGGGGCGTCGCTCGTCCCGGGGTTCGACGCCTTGGCCGACGAGCTCGAGCTGCCGGAGCTCATCGATGGCGCCGACCTGGTGGTGACGGCCGAGGGGTTCCTCGACGAGCACTCGTTCGACGGCAAGGTGGTGGGCGGTGTCGCCGAGCTCGCCGGCGAAGAGCGGGTGCGCTGCGTCGCCATCGTCGGCGACGTGGAGGACGGCTTGGACCCGGCCCGCAAGGGACTCGAAGTGGTGTCGCTCGCCGAGCGGTTCGGCCCGGAGCGCGCCCGCACGGACACGCTCGCCTGCATCGAGGCGGTCGCGGCCGACCTGATGAGGCACTAGCGCACGTTGATCGCAGCCCGAGGCGATGACGGACGGTTTCCGTTCGCTATCGCCTCGACCCCGGTGGACTGTTCGCTATTGCCTCGCAAGCCCAGGAATGTCGGGGCCGACAGGGCCGTTGGCTAGCATGCGCCCCGCTATGAGCATCTCTGTCCGCATCCCCACCACGCTGCGCCCGCTCACCGCCGGCGAGTCCCAGGTGTCGGTCGACGGGTCCAGCGTGCGAGACGTGTTGGCGAGCCTCGACGCCAACCATCCCGGGTTCCGCGACCGGCTTCTCGACGAGGAGGGGAACCTGCGGCGGTTCGTCAACGTGTTCGTCGCCGACGACGACATCCGCTTCCTCGACGGCCTCGACACGCCCGTCCCCGACGGCGGCGAGGTCTCGATCATCCCGGCTGTGGCCGGCGGCGCGTAGCCCACTTTTCCGGCCGGGCGGCGGGGGTGGCCCCGGAGGGGCCACGGGGGGTGCTCGGGGGGCGGAGCCCCCCGAGGGTGTTAGCACTCCTCGGTTGCGAGTGCTGATGCGAGGTGCTTGACTAGCTAGCAGTCACACCAATCGAGTGCTAACCCCGCGCCCAACGGAGGGATTCAAGGGATGCCGAAGATCATCGCGTTCGACAGCGAGGCCCGCCGCAGCCTCGAGTCCGGCATGAACCAGCTCGCTGACGCGGTCCGGGTCACCCTCGGGCCGAAGGGCCGCAACGTCGTGCTGGAGAAGAAATGGGGTGCCCCCACGATCACCAACGACGGCGTGTCGATCGCCAAGGAGATCGAGCTCGAGGACCCGTACGAGAAGATCGGGGCCGAGCTGGTCAAGGAGGTCGCCAAGAAGACCGACGACATCGCGGGCGACGGCACCACCACCGCCACCGTGCTGGCGTGGGCGATGGTGCGGGACGGCCTGCGCAACGTCGCCGCCGGCGCCAACCCGATGGCGCTCAAGCGGGGCATCGAGGCGGCCGTGGCCGAGGCGGTGGACGGCATCGCTGACGCCGCCGTCGATGTCGAGTCCAAGGACCAGGTCGCCCAGGTGGCCGGGATCTCGGCCGCCGACCCGGAGATCGGCGAGATGATTGCCGAGGCCATCGACAAGGTCGGCAAGGACGGCGTCATCACGGTCGAGGAGTCGCAGACCTTCGGCATGGAGATGGACCTGGTCGAGGGCATGCGGTTCGACAAGGGCTACATCTCGCCCTACTTCGTGACCGATCCCGACCGCATGGAGGCCGTCCTCGACGATGCCTACGTGCTCCTGTGCGGGTCGAAGATCTCCAACGTGCGGGACATGCTGCCCGTGCTGGAGAAGGTCATGCAGTCGGGCAAGCCGCTCGTGGTCGTCGCCGAGGACGTCGAGGGCGAGGCCCTCGCCACGCTGGTGGTCAACAAGATCCGCGGCACCTTCAAGTCGGCCGCCGTCAAGGCTCCCGGCTTCGGCGAGCGGCGCAAGGCGATGCTGCAGGACATGGCCATCCTCACGGGCGGCCAGGTCATCACCGAGGAGGTCGGGCTCAAGCTCGAGAACACCACGCTCGACCTGCTGGGCCGAGCCAAGAAGGTGATCGTCACCAAGGACGAGACCACCCTCGTCGAGGGCGCCGGCTCCGAGGACGAGATCCAGGGCCGCATCCAGCAGATCAAGAACGAGATCGACACCACCGACTCCGACTACGACCGCGAGAAGCTGCAGGAGCGGTTGGCGAAGCTGTCCGGTGGCGTGGCCGTCCTCAAGGTCGGCGCCGCCACCGAGGTCGAGCTCAAGGAGAAGAAGCACCGCATCGAGGACGCGGTGTCCACCACCAAGGCGGCCATCGAGGAGGGCGTCGTGGCGGGTGGCGGCGTCACCCTCCTGCGGGTGCAGTCCAAGGTCGGCGAGCTGATCAACAGCCTGTCGGGCGACGAGTCCACGGGAGCCCGCCTCGTGCAGCGGGCGCTGCAGGAGCCGCTCAAGCAGATCGCCGTGAACGCCGGCCTCGAGGGCGGCGTCGTGGCCGAGCGGGTCCGTCAGCTCGAGGGCATCAACGAGGGGCTCAACGCCGCCACGGGCGAGTACGAGGACCTGACCAAGGCCGGCATCATCGACGCCGCCAAGGTCACCCGCTCGGCGCTGCAGAACGCCGCCTCGATCGCGGCGCTGTTCCTCACGACCGAGGCCGTGATCGCCGACAAGCCCGAGGAGAAGCCGGCGCCGGCCCCGGGCGGCGGCATGGAGGACTTCTAGCCCGCCTGGCCCTCGGGCCTCGCCGAGATCCCGCAGACCGCCGCCCTCCGGGGCGGTGGTCCCACGTCCGGCGGGCGGCCAACCGCTCCCCGCAACTCTGTCGATTCGCCGGTCCCGGGCCCCTTAGCGTCGTGCCCGTGACCGGCCGGTTCGACGCCGAGTACGTGGCGGCGTTCTTCGACGCGTACGGACGGAGGGAGTGGGACCGGCACGATGCGAGCCCGGCGGCGCGGGTGAGCTTCACACTGCACGTCGAGCTCCTCGCCGAGTTCGTGCGCGGGGGCGACCTGGTGCTCGACGCCGGCGCCGGCCCGGGCCGCTTCACCATCGAGCTGGCGCGGCTGGGCGCACGGGTGCACGTCGGGGACATCTCGCCCGGCCAGCTCGAGCTGAACCGCCAGATGGTGACGGAGGCCGGCTACGACTCGGCAGTCGTGGCCCGTGAGGTGCTCGACATCTGCGACCTCTCGCAGCTGGCGTCGGGCGCCTTCGATGTCGTCGTGTGCTTCGGCGGTCCGCTCAGCTACGTCCGCGATGGGGCGCCCGACGCCCTGGCCGAGCTCGTGCGGGTGACCAGGCCGGGCGGCCACGTGCTCCTGAGCGTCATGTCCACCCTCGGCGCGATGCGGGCATTCCTCCCCGCAGTCGTCGACGAGCACCGGCGGTTCGGGCCCGAGCACATCGACGGGATCCTCCGGACGGGCGAGCTCCGCCGGGACACGAACCGCGGTCACGAGATGCGCATGTTCCGTTGGCCCGAGGTCGCGGCGCTGTGCGCCGGCCACGGCGAGATCGTCGCCGCCTCGGCCGCCAACTACTTGACGGCGGGGCCGGAGTCGGCAGTGCCCGGTGACCTCAGCGAGGACGAGTGGCAGCGGCTGCTGTCGTGGGAGCGTCACATCTGCCGCGAGCCGGGCGTGCTCGACACCGGGACACACATCCTCGTCGCGCTCCGAACTCCTGGGGCCGCGTCGGCCGGGCGCTTGTAGCGTGGCTTGGATGGACGGCACCCGGATCGTGTTGGTGCGCCACGGCGAGTCGCGGGCGCAGGAACTGGGCATCGTGGGCGGCCACCGGGGGTGCCGCGGGCTGTCCGAGCGGGGGCGGCTGCAGGTCGAGGCGCTGCGCGACCGCTGGAAGGCCACGGGAGAGCTGGGCGACGTGGCGGCGCTGTACGCCAGCGTGATGCCCCGGGCGGTGGAGACGGCGGAGATCCTGGCGCCCGCGGTGGGCGACCCGGAGGTCGTCCCGGAGTGCACCTTCTGCGAGCACCATCCCGGCGAGGGCGACGGGTTGCCGTGGGAGGAGTTCGAACGCCGTTACCCGGTGGTCGCCGACGACTGGGACCCCGACCTCCGGCGAGATCCCGGCGGCGAGACCTACCGGGAGATGGCCGCGCGGGTCGCCGGCGGCCTCGACCGCCTCGTGGAACGGCACGCGGGCGAGACGGTCGTCGTGGCCAGCCACGGTGGGGTGATCGTCCACTCGCTGATCCGGTGGCTGCTGGGGGAGAACCGCGACCAGCGCGGCTGGTTGAGCCCCGAGAACACCTCGATCACCGAGTGGCGCTTCGGGCCGAGCCCGTTCGCCCGCGGCGCGCTGCCGTGGGAGCTGGTCCGTTTCAACGACCGCGCCCACCTGCTGGGGTTCGCCTGAGGACGCGCCTTCTCACGCCTCGTGGCGGTGGGCAGGCGGGATCCAGCGGGGGTCGACGTCGTCGTCGGGCTCGAGGGGCCGCATGGCGAGGTCGATGGCGCTCCACAGCGTCTTCGACACCGGGAAGAAGGCGAGCGGGACCACCACCGCGGTCGCGACCACGGCGACGATCGCGGGCGTGGAAGATCCCGGGTACGTGGTGGCGAAGGCGGCCACCACGGCCACCAGCACTGCCGTGAAGCTCACGATCGTGTTCATGCCCACCGCGCCCAGCCAGTGCCCCTCGACGCGCTCCAGCCGGAACCCACAGCGGGGGCAGCGGTCCCGGATCGTGAACCAGCGGTGGAACAGCCCGCCCCCGCCGCACAGCGGGCAACGCCGGGCGAGGCCGCGCCCCAGCAGGCGGGGAACCGTCAGCGGCGGCGGTTCGGGCGGCGGCGCGCTCACCCGCAGAGCTTGGCACCTGCTGGCGCTCGCCCCGCCCTCTAACGTCCGTGTCACATCCGGGGCGCCTGTCAGCTAGCGTTCACCCTCTGTTCGGACACGCGAAGGGGGATGCACATGCAGCATCGGCGGACGGAGCGCTCTCGTCGG
>DASQUY010000483.1:0-10481 GCA_035641055.1 Acidimicrobiales bacterium
GCTCGCGGGGTTCGAGCCGCGGTCGACCGTTGAGGCCCGTGACGTGGCGCGCATCCGCGCCCTGGCCGACGGCGGCGACCCGTGGGATCGGTCGTCGCCGCTGCACGTGACGGCCTCGGCCGTCATCGTGCACCCCGCCACCGGCCGAGTGTTGCTCCGCTGGCACGAGCGGATGCGCGGCTGGCTACAGGTGGGCGGCCACGGCGATCCGGGCGAGACGAGGCCCCTCGACATCGCCCTCCGCGAGGCCGAGGAGGAGACCGGGCTCGGTGACCTGGTGCCCTGGCCCGACGGGTCGCGACCGCCACTGCCGTTGCACGCGGTGATCGTTCCCGTCCCCGCCGCCCGGGGCGAGCCCGACCACGAGCACGCCGACCTGCGCTACGTGCTGGCAACCGAGGACCCCGAGGCGGCGCGACCCGAGTCGCGGGCGGCGCCGGTGCGCTGGCTCACGCTCGACGAGGCGCGGGCCGTCGTGTCGGAGGACAATCTGTCGGTCACTCTGGAGCGGGTTGCCGAGGTGCTGACGTGAGGGCCGAGTCTCTACGATCGGCGCCCGTGCTGATCTCGCGACGCCTGGTCACCCTCACGGCCGCGCTGGCCCTCGGGGCCGTGTTCGCCGCCGGCTGCGGTGAGCAGGCGGCTGCCCTGCGCGTCGGCGACACCCGGGTGTCGCGATCCGACCTCGAGGCCGAGCTCGACGCCTTCGCCTCCAGCGAGGCCATCGTTCCCGACCCCGCCAGCATCGCCGGCGAGCTGCCCGGCAGCTACACCCAGGACTTCGTGGGTGACGTGCTGATGCAGCGGATCGAGTTCACGCTCGCCGAGCAGGTCTTCGACGGCGAGGGCCTGGAGCTGACCGACAGCGAGATCTCGGCCACGGCCGACCAGGTCGGTCAGTCGCTGGACGCGTTCCCCGAGGGTCTGCGCGAGTCGCTGATCGAGGACCTTTCGCGGCGCGTCCACCTCCAGAACGAGCTCGGCGCCGCCGGCTACAGCACCGCCCTGCGCGAGGCCGCCGACGCGGCCGACATCGACATCAGCTCGCGCTACGGGTCGTGGGACGGGGACAACTACACGGTGCAGCCGCCCGACGGTCCCGCTCCGGAACCGGGATGAGCCCCGCCCCCGCCGGCCACCCGCGGGTCGTGGTGTGCGGGCTGGGGCCGGCCGGCCCGGACCTCGTCACGGGGGCGACGCTCGACGCCATCGCCCGCATCCCGCACCGGTTCGTGCGCACCACCCGGCATCCGTCGGCGCACGTCGTCGGGGAGGCCACCTCCTTCGACGACCTGTACGAGTCGGCCGGAAGCCTCGAGGACGTCTACGCCGGCATCGTCGACGCGCTGGCGGCGGCGGCCGGGCGGCACGGCGAGGTGCTCTACGCCGTGCCCGGTTCCCCGGGCGTCTCGGAGCGGACGGTCGAGCTCCTGCGGTCCGACCCCCGGGTCGAGGCCGACGTGCTGCCGGCCCTGTCGTTCGTCGACCTGGCGTGGACGCGCCTCGGCGTCGACCCGCTGGCGGGCGGCGTGCGGCTGGTCGACGGCCACCGGTTCGAGATCGAGGCGGCGGGGGAGCGGGGGCCGCTGCTCGTGGCACAGTGCGACGACCGCCACGTGTTGTCGGAGATCAAGCTGGCGCTCTCCGCGGTGGCGGACGGCAGGGGCGACGGGCCCGAGCCGGTGGTCACGGTGCTGCAGCGGCTCGGGCTGACCGACGAGCGCCTCGCCGAGCTGGCGTGGCACGAGGTCGATCGGGCGGTCGAGCCCGACCACCTGACCGCGCTCTACATCCCGCGCCTGGCCGCGCCGGTGGCGGGGGAGGTGGCGGCGCTGGCCGAGGTGACGAGGCGGCTGCGAGCGGAGTGCCCCTGGGACCGTGAGCAGACCCACGAGAGCCTCCGGCGCCACCTGCTGGAGGAGGCCTACGAGGTCCTGGAGGCGATCGACCATCTCGACGTCGAGGGCGGCCGGGGGTTCGCAGCGCTGGAGGAGGAGTTGGGCGACCTGCTGTTCCAGGTCGCCATCCACTCCACGCTGGCCGCCGAGGAGGGGCATTTCACACTGGCGGACGTGGCCCGCGGCATCCGCGACAAGCTCATCGCCCGCCACCCGCACGTGTTCGGCGACCTGTCGGCCGAGAGTGCCGAGGAGGTGGCCCAGCGCTGGGAGCAGCTCAAGCGATCGGAGAAGGGCCGCGCCAGCGTGATGGATGGGATCCCCGCGGCGTTGCCGGCCCTGACTTACGCGCTGAAGGTGCAGGACAAGGTGGCGTCACAGGGGCTCGACTGGCGGGAGCTGGTGGCGGGCGACGCGGTGGGTCCGGCCGGCCGCCGCCTGCTCGACCTCGTGGCCGCCGCCCGCCAGGCGGGCGACGACCCGGAGACCGAGCTGCGCATCGCCGCGGAGCACGTCCGCGACCGCTTCCGCGCCCAGGAAAGGGATGAGCGAAGCACGTCCTGCTTGCACCGTCAGTAACATTGCGCTCACCCGTCACAGGAGCAACATCCCGGCGATGTCCAGCATCGAGCACATCGTGGGCCGCGAGGTCCTCGATTCCCGCGGCAACCCGACCGTCGAGGTCGAGGTCTACCTCGCCTCGGGCGCCGAGGGGCGCGCCCTGGTGCCGTCGGGGGCGTCGACCGGCCGGCTCGAGGCGGTGGAGCTCCGCGACGGGGGCGAGCGCTACGGCGGCAAGGGGGTGAGCGGGGCGGTCGGCCACGTCAACGGCGAGCTCCGGGAGGCGCTGGTCGGCTTCGACGCCGCCGAACAACGCGAGATCGACCGGCAGATGGTCGACCTCGACGGCACCGACAACAAGGGGCGGCTGGGTGCCAACGCCATACTCGGCGTGTCGCTCGCCGTGGCCCGGGCCGCCGCCGACGAGCTCGTGCTGCCGCTGTACCGCTACGTCGGGGGCGCCAACGCCCACGTGCTGCCCGTGCCGATGCTCAACGTCCTCAACGGCGGCGTCCACGCCGACAACAACGTCGACTTCCAGGAGTTCATGATCGTCCCGGTCGGCGCCGCCAGCTTCGGCGAGGCGCTGCGCTGGGGGGCGGAGACGTACCACGTGCTCCGCGGGGTGCTGCACGAGCGCGGCCTGTCGACGGCGGTCGGCGACGAGGGTGGCTTCGCCCCGGACCTCGGGTCCAGCGAGGGGGCCGTGCAGGTGCTGGTCGAGGCGATCGAGCGGGCCGGCCTCCGGCCGGGCGACGAGATGGCGCTGGCGCTCGACGTGGCGTCGACCGAGCTGTTCGCCGACGGCCGGTACCGGCTGGCGGGGGAGGGGCGGGACCTGTCGCCATCGGAGCTGGTCGGGCTGCTGGGCGAGCTGTGCGGCCGGTACCCGATCGTCTCCGTCGAGGATGGCTGCGCCGAGGAGGACTGGGACGGGTGGGCCGAGCTCACCAAGGCCCTGGGCGACCGGGTCCAGCTCGTGGGCGACGACCTGTTCGTGACCAACGTCGAGCGGTTGCAGCGGGGCATCGACGCCGGCGTGGCCAACAGCGTGCTCGTCAAGGTCAACCAGATCGGGACGCTCACCGAGACGCTGGAGACGGTCGAGCTGGCCATCCGCGCCGGCTACACGAGCGTGATGTCCCACCGCTCGGGGGAGACCGAGGACTCGACGATCGCCGACCTGGCGGTGGCCACCAACTGCGGCCAGATCAAGGCCGGCGCTCCGGCCCGCAGCGACCGGGTGGCCAAGTACAACCAGCTGCTCCGCATCGAGGACGACCTGGGCGAGGCGGCGGCGTTCCGGGGCGGAGCGGCGCTGACCCGCCCGGGGGGCGGGTCGTCATGAGCACCCACCGGGGTCGGCGGACCCGGCGCGACCGCCCCGAGGCGTCCGGGCCGGTGCGCGGGGCGTGGACGACGCCGCCAGTGGTCGTCCGAAACCCGGACGGGTCGGTGGCCGACACGCCGACGAAGCCGGCCCGCCGCACGGGCGTCACGGCCACCGGCGGGGCGGTGCTGTCCCGGACGACCGCCCGGGCGCCCCGGCGCCGCGCGGCGCCCCCGCCGGGTGTCGCCGGCGGGGTCCTGGTGGCGCCGCGACGCGGACGGGGGGCCCGGGCGACCGAGGCTCACCGCGGGAGTCGAGGCAGGGACGGACCGTCGCGGTCGGCTGGCTCCTCGAGTCCGGGCCAGCCGGGGCGGCGACGTGCGGGTCGAGGCAAAGACGAACCGTCGCGGTCGGCAGTGTCCTCGAGCTCCTCGGCGACGGAGGAGCCGCGCCGGCTGCGGCTCGTGTGGAGCCTCCCGAACCTCCATCTCGACGGGCGCGGACCGGTCGACGAGGAGGCCCGCGAGCGCCGGAACGCTCGACTGCGCTGGCTCGGGAGCCGGGCGGCGGGCGTCGCGCTCTTTGCCGTCGTGGTGTACGCGGTGTTCCCGGTGCGTACCTGGCTGAACCAGCGGGCGGACACGGACCGACGACAGGAGCAGCTCGAGGTGATCGACGAGGAGGCTGACCGCCTGGAGCAGCGGGTCGAGGACCTGCAGGACCCCGAGACGATCGAGGAGATCGCCCGACGCGACTACGGGCTCGTGAAGCCGGGCGAGGAGTCGTACAACATCCTCCCCCCGCCCGAGGATGAGGGTTAGCCGCCCGACGCCACCAGCTCGCGGCGGCGGGACAGGCGCTCGCCCGCCCGGCCGACGCGGTCGATGCGGGCGAGCAGGGCGTCGCGGGCGCGCTCGGCCTCGTCGGTGAGTCCGCCGACGTCCTCGACGCCCCAGTGCCGCAGCACGACCGGCACCAGGATCTGGTCGTGGTGGATGCGGAAGTCGTAGATGCCCGCCCGGGCGATGGCCCGGGCGTGGTGCTCGAAATCGACGATGCCCGTGCCCGGCATCTCGAACTCGCGCACCTGGCGCTCGATCGCCAGCATCATCCCCGACGGGTCGGCCTCGAGGGCGGCGGCGGTGGCGTCCCGGTAGAAGAGGTGGTGGCGGTTCTCGTCCGACGCCACCCGCTTCATGATCTCGTAGCCCACGGGGTCGTCCAGCGACTTGCCGGTGTTGTGGTGGGCGATGCGGGTGGCCAGCTCCTGCAGGCTCACGTACACCAGCCCGTCGTGGGGCAGGTCGGGCTCGGGAACCTGCCCGCAGCTCACCTGCGCCATGCGGGCCCGCTCCAGCGCCACGGGATCGAGCTGCCGCGTGACCGTCAGGTAGTCGCGGATGACGATCGAATGCCGGCCCTCCTCGGCGGTCCAGCGGCGGGCCCACTCACCCCAGGCGGACTCCCGTCCGAACATCTGCTCGATCGTGCGGAAGTAGTAGGGCAGGTTGTCCTCGGTAAGCAGGTTGACGAAAAGGCTCGAGCGCACCTCGGCCGGTAGCACCGCCTCGTCGGGTGACCACCGCCAGTCGGGCTCGAAGTCCTGCCCACGGCCCCAGGGGATGAGCTGGTGGGGGAACCACTCCTTCGCCTGGGCCAGGTGCCGATCGAGCAGGCGGGCCACCGTCGCCTCCAGCTCGGCAATCAGCGCGGCGGCGGGAAGGGGTGCGGCGGCCGGCATCGAGCCACCCTACCTACTAGTAGGTAGGGAGTCGAGCCGGAGGCGAGCCATGAGCCCGAGTCAGCCCTCGTGAACCCCGTCACAGCCGCACACGGGACGTGCTCGGGGGTGCACAATGGGGGAGTGGTCGAGTCTGGCGACGTCCGCGTTGGCGACGCCGATCGCCAAGCGGCGATCGATGCCCTGCGCCGGCACACGGGGGAGGGGCGACTCACCCTCGACGAGTTCTCCGACCGTGCCGGCCGGGCCTACGCCGCCCGCACCCGCCGCGACCTCGACCAGGTCCTGGAGGGGTTGCCCGACGGCATCGCACCGAGCGCGGAGCCGGAGGTCAACGGCTCGGGGCCACCCCCCGGCGACCGGCCCGCCGAGCGGCGGCGCTTCATCGCCGTCATGTGCGGCACGACCGCCCGGGGCCGCTGGCGCGCCCCGCGCCGGGTGACCGGGGTCGCCTTCTGGGGCGGAGCCAAGGTCGACCTGCGTAACGCCGTGTTCGAGGAACCGGTGGTCGACATCTACGCCTGGGCGATCATGGGCAGCGTCTCGGTCGTGGTGCCCGAAGGGATCCCGGTCGAGCTGGACGGCATGGTGCTGATGGGCGGCGCCTCCAACCGCGCCCGCACGACGGACCCGCGGCCGGGTGCCCCCCTCGTGCGCGTGCACGCCCGCGGCCTGTGGGGAGGCGTGGACGTGCGCACCGGCCGTCCCCGTTCCACCCGCGGGTCGCTCGGCGACCTCGTCGACCGCAACCTCGACGACGTGCGTGACAAGGTGCGCGCCGCCGTCCGCTCGTTGCCGCCGCCCCCGCCGCCCCCACCCCCGCCTCCGTTCGCCAAGCGCCACGCCCACGCCCGCAGGCGCCGATCCGTCGGGCCGCCGGGCCCCGGACCCTGGGTCGGACCGCCCGATCTGCGGGACCTGCTGCCGCGCTTTCTCACCGAGGATCCCCCGCCGGCCTCGCGACCCGGCGAGAACGGCCTACCCAAGGGCACGCTGACCATCCTGGTCACCGACATGGTGGGCTCGACCCGCCTGGCCGAGGAGGTCGGGGATCGTCGGTGGTGGCAGATCCTGCAGGCCCACAACCGGATGGTGCGCGACGAGATCGAGCGGCACGGCGGCACCGAGGTCAAGGCCCAGGGGGACGGGTTCCTCGTCGTGTTCCCGAGTGCCCGCCAAGCCATCCTGGCGGCGGTCGCCATGCAAGAGGCGGCGGCCCGCCGGCGTCGGGAGGACGGCTCGCATCCGGTCGAGCTGCGCATCGGGTTGCACACCGGCGAGACCGTCGAGGCGGACGGTGACGTGTTCGGGCAGAACGTGATCGTGGCGGTGCGCATCGCCGACGCCGCCCAGCCGGGTGACATCCTGGTGTCCGGCCTCACGCGCGACCTCACGGCGGCGGCCGGTGACCTGCGGTTCGATCCGGGGGAGGACGTCGACCTCAAGGGGTTCTCCCGGCCGTGGCGGGTCCACCGGGTGATGTGGGGCTGAACGCGGGGACCTCCGCCGAAGCCGATCGCACCGCCGTCGAGCGCCTGCTGGGCCGTCCCCCGCAGGGCGACTACGAGGTAGTGGTGCGCCACGACGACGGCTCGCCGCTGGTCATCCGCAACGCCCCGCTGCTCGACGACGGCACGCCGATGCCCACCCGCTACTGGCTGGTGGGCGAGCCGGAGCGCACCGAGGTGTCGCGCCTCGAGAGCGCCGGCGGGGTCGCGCAGGCGGAGGCGGCGGTGGATCCCGGCGAGCTGGCGGCGGCGCACGCCCGTTACGCCGCCGAGCGCGACGCCGCCCTGCCGCCCGGCTACGAGGGGCCGCGGCCGTCCGGTGGGGTCGGCGGCACCCGCCGCGGGGTCAAGTGCCTCCACGCCCACTACGCCTGGTTCCTGGCGGGCGGAGACGACCCGGTCGGCCGCTGGGTCCACGAGCACCTGGGCTGTCCCCGGTGTCCGACCCACGACCCGAGGCAATGACGAACGTCCCGGCGGGCCCGAGGCAATGACGAACGGAAAGCGTGCGCTGTTGCCTGGGGCTGCGGGCGAGCGTTCGCTATTGCCTCGCCGCCCACGACGACCGATAGCTTCACCCGCGTGAGCGCCATCGCCTCGCTGGACCTGGGGACCAACTCGACCCGTGTCCTCGTGGCCCGGCCCGTCGACGGGGCGCAGCCCAAGCTCGACCTCCTCGACCGGCGCAACACGATCACCCGCCTGGGACAGGGCGTGGGCGCCAGCGGCCGGCTGGCTCCCGAAGCGGTCGAGCGCACGCTGGACTGCCTCTGGGGCTACCGGGCCGTGCTCGACGACCACGGGGTCGAGCGGGTGCGCGTGGCCGCCACGTCGGCGGCCCGCGACGCCGCCAACCGGGAGGAGTTCTTCGACGCCGTCGAGGCGCTTGTCGGCACCCGGCCCGAGCTCCTGAGCGGCGACGAGGAGGGGCGCCTCTCGTTCCGGGGGGCCACCGGCGAGCTCGACCCGGGCACCGGCCCGTTCCTCGTGGTCGACATCGGCGGCGGGTCGACGGAGCTGATCGTCGGTGGCGACGACGTCGACGGCGTGATGTCGGTCGACGTCGGCTGCGTGCGGCTGACCGAGCAGTTCCTGCTGCACGATCCACCCCAGCCCGAGGAGCTCACGGCCTGCATCAGCCTGACCGATGCCCATCTGGAGGACGTCGTGCGCGAGGTCCCCGGCGTGGCCGACGCCCGCACGCTCGTGGGGCTGGCCGGCACGATCACCACCGTGGCGGCGGTGGAGATCGGGCTCGAGACCTACGACCGCGACCGCATCCACCACTTCCACCTCAGCCGCGAGGCCGCCGAGGACGTCTTCCGCACGCTGGCCACCGAGCCGCGGGCCGACCGCATCCACAACCCCGGGCTCGAGGAGGCCCGGGCGGATGTCATCGTCGGTGGGTGCTGCGTGCTGGTGGCGATCTTCCGCCGCTTCGGCTTCGACGAGATGATCGTGTCCGAGGCCGACATCCTCGACGGCCTGGCGCTCAGCCTGCTCGGCTGACGGGGACTCCTGCTTTCCCGCCCCCCGCCGGGCCTGGCTACCGTTCGGGTCGGATGGCGCTGAACGACCGCGTGCTCATGGGGCCCGGCCCCTGCAACCCCTACCCCGAGGCCGTCGAAGCCCTGGGACGCCCGATGCTCGGGCACCTCGACCCGACGTTCCTCGACATCCTCGACGAGACCTGCGACCGGCTACGCGCCGTCTTCCGCACCGCCAACGCCATGACCCTGCCCGTCTCGGGCACCGGTTCGGCGGGCATGGAGGCGGCGCTGGTCAATCTCGTCGAGCCGGGTGATCCCGTGGTCGTCGGGGTCAACGGGGTGTTCGGGGCCCGCATGTGCGATGTCGCCAGCCGCATCGGCGCCGACGTCACGCGGGTCGACTTCCCCTGGGGCCAGCCGGTCGACCCCGAGCGGCTGCTCGCCGCCCACTCGGCGCCCAAGGTGGTCGCGGTGGTCCACGCCGAGACGTCCACGGGCGTGCGTTCCGACATCGCCCCGCTGGCCGACGGCAAGGGCGATGCCCTGCTGCTGGTGGACTGCGTCACGAGCCTCGGTGGCATCGAGGTCGACGTCGACGGCTGGGGGGTCGACGTCGCCTACTCCGGGACGCAGAAGTGCCTCGGCGTGCCGCCCGGACTGGCGCCGCTCACGCTGAGCGACCGGGCCCGCGATCGCCTCGTCGAGCGGAGCCCGAGCTGGTACCTCGACCTGCGCATGATCGGGCGGTACACGGGCCCGGCGAGTGGACCCCGGGTGTACCACCACACGGCGCCGGTCTCGATGATCGCGTCGCTGCACGCCGGGCTCGGCGCGCTCCTCGACGAGGGACTCGACGCCGCCGTCGCCCGCCACGCCGAGTGCGGGCAACGGCTGCAGGAGGGGCTGGCCGGGCTGGGCTTCGAGCTGTTCGCCGCCGACGGCCATCGGCTGCCCGAGCTGACCAGCGTGGTCGTGCCCGACGGCGTCGACGACGCCAAGGTGCGCACCGCGCTGCTCGAGCGCTACGGGATCGAGATCGGCGGGGGGTTGGGCGACTACGCCGGCAGGATGTGGCGCATCGGCTGCATGGGCCACACGGCCCGGCCGCGCAACGTCACGCTGCTGCTGGGTGCGCTGGCCGAGCTCCTCGGCCGGGAGCGGTCGTGAGTCGGCCATGAGCGAGCGTCCCGTAGGGCGAGAGAGCGAGCCCGGCCCGAGCGGCCGTGGGAGCGGGAGACCCGGCCCGAGCGACCCGCTGCGAAGCAGCAAGAGCGGGGAGCAATGACCAGGGTCGTCGGGCGGCGGGTGCTGCTGCGCCCCCTCGCCGCCACCGACTTCCCCGCCTGGCAGGAGGTCCGGCGCCGCAACGCCGAGTGGCTCACCCCGTGGGAGCCGGCGCGCAACCCCGCTCTGCCCGACGTGGTCGAGTCGGCCGAGGCCTTTGCCATGCGCTGCAGCGCTCGCGAGCGCGAGCGGCAGCTCGGCACGGGGTTCGGGTTCGGGATCTTCGTCGACTCGTCGGGTTCCTCCGAGGCCGGCCGGCGCGGCTACCGAGGCCGCCGGCGCCTCGACCGGTTCGCCGGGGAGATCAACCTGTCGTCGGTGCAGCGGGGACCGTTCCAGTCGGCCTACGTCGGGTACTGGATCGACCAGGCCCACGCCGGTCGCGGCTACATGCCCGAGGCGCTGGTGGCGCTGGCGCGCTTCGCCTTCGAGCACGTGGGCCTGCACCGCATGCAGATCTCGATCATCCCCCGCAACCTCCGCAGCCGGCGGGTGGTCGAGAAGCTGAAGATCCGGGAGGAGGGGCTCGCGCAGCGCTACCTCGAGATCAACGGCGTGTGGGAGGACCACGTCCGCTACGCGATCACCGCGGAGGAGTGGGCCGAGCGGCGGGAGGAGCACGAGCTCGACTGGCTCGCGGCGCGAGCCGATTGATCAGGGGCGCACCGG
>DASQUY010000484.1:0-3071 GCA_035641055.1 Acidimicrobiales bacterium
CCTTCCGGGAGGCGCTGGGCGGCGACCCGCCTGTCGATCCGGTCGCCGCCAACGTGCTGGCGCCCGAGCGCTACGCCGAGGTGCTGCACGAGATCGGCTTCGCCGAGCAGCATGTCCGGTTGCAGGTCTACGGCCACGTGCTCGACTCGGCCACCGATGTGGTCGAGTGGACCAAGGGCACGAGCCTCACGCGGTTCAAGCGGCGGCTGCCCGCCGACCTGTACGCCCGCTTCCTCGACCGCTACCGGGCTCGGCTCCGCGAGGCGCTCGGCGACCGCCGGCCGTACTTCTACCCCTTCAAGCGCATCCTGCTCTGGGCCCGGATGGCCTAGGCGCTGAAGATCCTCTCGAAGATCGCCTCGTCCGCGGCGTACGGCTCGGTAGGGCGCGGCCAGGGGACGACGAGGTCGGTCACGCCGATTCCGGCGTACGCCGCCGCGACGTCGGCGAAGCGCCCGGGCGAGGCGAGCCCGCTGTCGAGCAGCGGTCCGGTGACCACGAGCCGGTCCACGCTCGCGGGGTCGCGGCCGACCTCACGGCACGCCTCGTCGAGCCGCGCCATCTGGGCGGCGACGTCCTTGGTGGCCCGGTCGCCGCTCACCGGGCCGGTGCGGCTGCGGTCGCCCGTCGTGACCCAGGTCTGGGCGTACCTCGCCGCCAGACGCATCCCGCGGGGCCCCGTGGCGGCGATGGCGAACGGGATGCGGGGTTGCTGCACGCAGCCGGGGTAGGTGCGCGCCTCGTGCGCCGAGTAGTAGCGGCCCTGGTGGCTGACCTCGGGCGACCGCAGCAGCCGGTCGGTCAGCGCCACGAACTCCTCGAACCGCCGGGTCCGCTCGGCCCGCGACCACGGCTCGTGTCCGAGCATCTCGGTGTCCCAGCCGGAGCTGCCGGCCCCGATCCCGAGCGTCAGCCGGCCCCCCGAGATGTCGTCCAGCGTGATCAGCTCCTTGGCGAAGGGGACCGGGTGCCGGAAGGTCGGCGAGGCGACGAGCGGGCCCAGCCGCAGCCGCGTGCTGGCCATGGCGGCCGCCGTCAGCGTGGGGATCGCCCCGAACCACGCCCGGTCGCGGTGGCCTCTCCACGTGAGGTGGTCGTACGTCCAGGCGTGGGCGAAGCCCAGCTCCTCGGCCCGCCGCCAGCGGGAGATCGCCTCGGCCCAGGGGTGCTCCGGGAGGATCAGCGCCCCGATCCGCAGCGGGTAGCTCGACGGTGAGCTCACGCCTGCGGTCCCGCGGAAAGGGCCGGCATGGGTCAGCACCTCCCGGAGGGTGTCGAGCGGCAGGAAGCGGAAGTCGACATCGACCGTGTGGACCCTAGGCGACGGTGGGCTAGTGCCTCGGAGTGGACGTCGAGGAAATAGCGACCTCGACGGTCGGCTAGTGCCTCGACCTCTGTCCCGAGAAATAGCCGACCGTCCGGCCGAAGCACCGGCCCCCCGGCTACTCCAGCGAGACGACCTCGACCCGCAGCTCGGCGCCGGTGGGTGCCGTGAAGGTGACCGAGTCGCCAGGGGCCGACCCGATGAGCGCCTCGCCTAGGGGCGACGAGGGGCTGATGACATCGAGGTCGTGGTGCCGCTCCTCGATCGACCCCACCAAGAAGCGCTCCACCTCGTCGTCGCCCTCGTAGCGGATGCCCACGACGGAGCCGTGCGCCACGTGCCCGCCGTTGTCGGCGGTCGAGACGATCTCGGCGTTCTCGAGCATGTCGACGAGCTGGCGGATGCGGGCCTCCATCTTGCCCTGCTCCTCCTTGGCGGCGTGGTAGTCGCCGTTCTCGGAGAGGTCCCCGAGCTCGCGGGCCGCCTCGATCTTGCGGGCGATCTCGACCCGGCCGCGCGTCGTCAGGTCCTCGTGCTCCGCCTTCAGACGGTCGTAGGCGGCCTGAGAGAGGTGGTGGGTCTGTCCCATGGTCGATCCAGGCTAGAGAGTTCCGAGGGCCGGGCCAACGCATCTCGGCGAGTTCCGATGGCATCCCGGTTGACGCCGCGCGCCGGTTCGGTGAACACTTGCCGGCGATGTTGCGACCCGCTACTGCCTCGGTAGTCATCATCCCGTAGCGCACGCCGACCTCCCGGCGTGCGCCTCTGACCGTCCACCGCAGGTGGGCGGTTTGTCATTTCTCGGCCCGGATCACCACACATCGGAGACAGCGTTGAGCCACACCATCGGAGTCATCGGCGGGGACGGCATCGGCCCCGAGGTCGTCGCGGAGGCGCTCAAGGTGGTGCGGGCCACCGGTATCGACATGGAGACCGTCGACTACGACCTCGGCGGCGCCCGCTACTTGCGCGACGGGACGATCCTGCCCGACGGCGTGCTGGAGGAGTGGCGGAGCCTCGACGCCCTACTGCTCGGGGCGGTCGGTACCCCGGACGTCCCGCCGGGCGTCATCGAGCGCGGCCTGCTGCTCAAGATGCGCTTCGACCTCGACCTCTACATCAACCAGCGCCCGTTCCTCGACGCCGAGCGGGGCATCGACATGGTGGTCATCCGGGAGAACACGGAGGGCCCCTACGCCGGCGAGGGCGGGCTGTTGCGCAAGGGCACCCCGCACGAGGTGGCCACCCAGGGGTCGGTCAACACCCGCATGGGAGTCGAGCGCTGCGTGCGCCACGCCTTCGACCTGGCCGCCCACCGCAGCCGCAAGCACGTCACGCTGGTCCACAAGACCAACGTGCTCACCTTCGCCGGCGACCTGTGGGGGCGGACCTTCACCGAGGTGGCCGGCGAGCACCCGGAAATCGCCACTGCCTACAACCACGTCGACGCCGCCTGCATGTACTTCGTGTCGGATCCCCAGCGCTACGACGTGATCGTCACCGACAACCTGTTCGGCGACATCCTCACCGACCTCGGCGGGGCGGTCTCCGGGGGAATCGGCTTCGCCGCCTCCGGCAACCTCAACCCGGCCCGCACGGGGCCCTCGATGTTCGAGCCCGTCCACGGCTCGGCTCCCGACATCGCCGGCACCGGCAAGGCCGACCCCCGGGCTGCGATCATGTCCTTGGCCCTGCTGCTCGACTTCCTCAACGAGGCCGAGGCAGCGGCTCGGGTACGGAAGGCGGT
>DASQUY010000485.1:0-3155 GCA_035641055.1 Acidimicrobiales bacterium
TTCACTTTGCTCGTCAGGGTGTTGCTCTCGACGCAATCGTCCCTGTTCGCCGTCCGCTGCCGTAAGCCATCGAGGTCGGGGCGCAGGCATGATGGGCGGCCTGGGGCGCAGCCAGCGTCGGTCGACCAGGACCGGATCGGACCCGACCAGGGCCGCTATGGTCCTGCGGGCGTGGTGCTGGTTGTGCGCGATGTCAGGGTGTTCGACGGGCGTGCTGTGCTGCCGGGTCGGTGTGACGTGGTCGTGCGTGGGGCGACGATCGAGGCCGTCGATGCAGCCGGCCAGCCTGTCGAGCCGGGTGCGAGAGTGATCGAGGGTGCTGGACGGTTCCTGATGCCCGGGCTGATCGACGCCCACTGGCATGCGTCGTTCGCGGCGATCCCGACCTTCGTGGCGATGACGGCCGACACCGGGTACGTTCATCTCGTTGCCGGTGCCGAGGCGACCCGGACTCTCGAGCGCGGCTTCACGACGGTGCGCGACGCTGGTGGACCGTCCTTCGCCTTGCGACGCGCGATTGAGGAGGGCGTCCTCGCCGGCCCGCGGATCTACCCGTCGGGTGCGTTCATCACCCAGACGTCTGGTCACGGTGACTTTCGGTTCCGCTACGAGTTGCCCCGCGACCCGTGCCGTCACCTCTCGCACGGCGAAGTGATGGGTGCGGCGACGATCGCCGATGGTGTCGAGGCAGTGCTGCGGGGAGTCCGGGAGCAGTTGATGCTCGGGGCTACCCAGATCAAGGTGATGGCCGGCGGGGGCGTCTCGTCTCCGCACGATCCGTTGGACGTTACTCAGTACACCGAAGCGGAGCTGCGTGCCGCGGTCGAGGCGACGTCGGACTGGGGCACCTACGTCATGGTCCACGCCTACACGCCGCATTCGATCCAACGGGCGATCGCCGCCGGCGTGCGTTGCATCGAGCACGGCCACCTCGCCGACGACGCGACCGCTGCCCTGATGGCCGAGACCGGCACCTGGTGGAGCCTGCAACCGTTCCTCGACGACGAGGACGCAAGCCCCCTGTCCGATCCCGCTGCCCAGGCCAAATACGGGCTCGTAACTGCCGGGACGGACCGGGCCTACGAGCTGGCGCGTCGATACGAGGTAAAGGTGGCCTGGGGCAGCGACATCCTCTTCGACGCCGCGGTCGCCGCCCGTCAAGGACGTCTGCTCACCAAGATGAGCCGGTGGTTCACGCCGCTCGAGGTGCTCACGATGGCGACGTCGACGAACGCCGAGCTGCTCGCCGCCACCGGCGAACGCAACCCGTACGGCCGCCTCGGTGTCCTCGAGCCAGGCGCGCTCGCCGACCTCCTGCTCATCGATGGCGACCCGAGCGTCGACCTCGACGTGCTCGCCGATCCAGATCGCAACCTCGTCGCCATCATCAAAGACGGAGTCGTGCATCGCGACGCAACCGCGTGATGACAACAAAGTTGCCGACAGGCGCCGGAGGGCGCACCGCTATACCGTGCCGTTAGCGGATGCGCGCAATCGGGAGCGACGCGTCGAAGACGCCGTTGGTACGCGTATAACGACGGATACGGGTGCGCAATCACGGACGCGACGTGTCCCAGAACGCCCGGGCCGAGCCCGCTCGACCCGCGTGGCACCGCGCCTGGGTGTCGGGGGGGCCGGGTCTTCCGCTCGGATTCCCAGGACCCCCCAACGGACTCGCTACCGGGCCTCGGAACTGTCAACAGGGCAGCCTCGCGTTCAGGATCCTGCACGGATCCTCGTCACAGGCCAAGTCCGATGGCGTTGGCGAGCAGGTAGATCGCCCCCGACACCAGCAGTCTCACCACTCGGCTCTATCGGCCCCCTCCGGGGTGTCGAACTTCCATGCGGTCAGCGTCGCCATCGCACCTCCCCTCGTGATCCATCTCCAGCATGCGCGCCCGGGCCGCGGTGCCAGCTCACCCCGATCGGGTGAATCGTCAGCCGGCGGCGGATCAGTCGACGCCGTTGAGGGTGTCGACGGCCCCGATGAGGTCGCCGAGGCCGTAGAAGTCGACGGCGATGTAGTTGGGCATCAGCCCCCGCTCTCGCTCGCAGGCGCGGCCCCGGTCGACGATCACGTCGTGGCGGTTGACCTCGACGGCGGTCGCCCGGTCGGGGGCGCTGTTCGGGCGCGATACCCAGTGGTTGAGGAGGAACAGGGGAGCGTCGGGGTCGCCGCGGTTGTGCTCGCAGTTGAAGTCCTCCCGCTGCGAGAACTGGAAGGGCGTGTCCTGCATGTGCTCGAACGCCTGGTGGTACCAGCCGGGCGGGGGCCCCTCCTCCTCGGCGAACACGACGAGCCGCTCGCCGGCGTCGATGAGCCCGCCCAGCGTGGCCCAGGGCGTGCCGAGCTCGTGCTCGTGGAGGTAGGGCTCGAGCCCCGCCTCGGAGAACGCCTCGGCGGTGTCGGCCGGCGTGATGGCGTCCTGGATGATGAGGGTGACGACCTCGTCGGGGTTGCCGTCGAGGAACTCCCGGATGGTGCCCAGCGACTCGACGAACGTGGTGGCACCGAGCGCGCACTGGTTGTGGCAGAGGAAGGTTCCCTCACGGCCCTCCCGGAGCGGGCCCAGCGAGTCGAGGAGACCCTCGGCGACGTCGGCGGGCAGATGGGGCTCGGCGGCGCTCAGCTGCTCGCCGGAGACGAGGGGCGTCCAGTAGTGGGTGTCGATGAGCAACGCCCGCACCCCGGCGTCGAGCTGGGAGCGGATGTCGCCGTCGTGCTCGGGCCACACCAACACGATGTCCGGGCTCGACATCGAGTTGTGCGTGGCGGCGTGGACGACCTCGTCGTAGCGGCGGTCGCAGAGCTCGGCATGCCCGTTGCAAGCCCGCGTCTCTGCGCTGGCCAACCGGGCCGGCACGACCCAGGCGACGAGCCCGGCAAGCACGGCCGCCGTCGCCCCGACCGCCACGCTGCCGCGGGGTGACGGCAACCGGAGGCGCGGCGCCAGCGCGATGCCGGCGGCGAGCGCGGCGCCCGCGGCGAGGGGGATCAGGGCAAGCCGGCGGACCGTCACGACGAGCTCGTCGGCCAGCGCCGATTCGATGTCGGCGAGCAGCGAGCGCAGCCCGGCGGGGACGTTCCACGTGCCCTCGCCCGCCTCGGTGGCAGGGGCGAGTGGCGCGTCGATCAGCCAGGCGGCCGCCCCCCA
>DASQUY010000486.1:0-20927 GCA_035641055.1 Acidimicrobiales bacterium
TGACCGGGCTGGCCATGGCCACCGCCGCCGCCTTCACGATCGCCAACGGGTGGCTGCGGGCGGGGGTCATCCTCGTCGTGCTCACCGCCGTGCCCGACGTTCTCGACGGCGCCGTGGCCAAGGCCTCAGGCACGGCCTCGCCCCGGGGTGCGTTCTTCGACTCCGTGATCGACCGCGTCAGCGACGCGCTGCTGCTCGGAGGCGTCGCGTGGTACCTGGCGTCCACCCAGCCGGGCCGCGTCGCCGTGCTGCCCTTGGCGGTGCTGGCGGCCTCGATGCTCATCTCGTACGAGCGCGCCAAGGCCGAGGCCCTCGGCTTCGACGCCCGGGGTGGCCTCATGGAGCGGGCCGAGCGGCTGATCGTGCTGGGGTTCGGGCTGCTGTTCGAGTCGCTGCTCGTCCCGGTGTTGTGGGTGATGCTCGTGCTCACCCTCATCACCGCCGGCCAGCGGTTCGAGCGGGTGTGGCGCCAGGCGTCAGCCCCGCCGGTGCCGCCGCTGCACGTTCGCTGGCGTGCCCGTCGGGTGGCGCGGTCGACACAGCGCGTCTGGCGCCGCCAGGCGACCGGGCTCGGGCATCGCCGCCGCCGATGACACCCGGCCGCAGCCGCTGAGCAGCTCTCCGCCGTGGACATCGCCACCACCAAGTACCGAGGCGCCGCCGCGGTCGCGCGGTCGCTGCCCGAGCCGGTGGTCGGCGTCCTCGGCCCCGGCGTGGCGGAGCTGGTGGCGCTGTGGCCGGGGGAGCAGCGCACGATGGTCGAGCGCCACCAGCTGCGGGTCGACCCCGGCCTGGCCGGCGCGGCGTTGCGCCGGCGCGTGCGGGACGTCTTCCGGTCGTACGGGCGGTACTACGCCGAGTCGTTCCGCTTGCCAACGATCCCTCCCGCGGAGCTCGACCGCCGGCTCACGCACGAGGGGCTCGAACACATCGACGCGGCGCGGGCACGTGGGGTCGGCCCGCTCCTGGTGCTCCCGCACCTCGGGAGCTGGGAGTGGTGCGCCTACTGGCTGACACGGGTGAGGCAGGTGCCGCTCACGGCGGTGGTCGAACCCCTCGAGCCGCCGGAGTTGCACGACTGGTTCGTGCGCTTTCGCGAGCGCATCGGCATGCACATCGTGCCCCTCGGCCCGCACGCCGGCCGGTCGCTCGTGGCCGCCATCAAGCGGGTGGACGTGATCGCCCTGCTGTGCGACCGAGACATCGGTGGTGGCGGGGCCGAGGTGACGTTCTTCGGCGAGAAGACCACGCTGCCGTCGGGCCCGGCGGTGCTCGCCCTGCGCACGGGCGCCCCGCTCCTGCCGACGGCGGTGTACGACCGGCCGGGCGGCCACCACCACGCGGTCGTCCGTCCCCCGATCCCGGTCGAACGACGGGGCTCGGTCCGGGACGACGTGGCCCGGATCACGCAGGCCATGGCGGACGAGCTCGAGGCGCTGATCCGCCGGGGCCCCGAGCAGTGGCACCTGCTCCAACCCAACTGGCCGAGCGACAACAGCCGCTGATCCGGGCGGCAAGTTCGGTAGGTCTGCCGAGTCATCTACCCTGAGCTGTCGTGCACATCGGGCTCGTCTGCCCCTACAGCCTCTCGGTGCCGGGAGGCGTTCAGGCGCAGGTGCTCGGCCTGGCTCGTACGCTGCGGGGCCTCGGCGAGGACGTGCGCGTGCTCGCGCCGTGCGACGGACCGCCGCCCGATGCCGGCGTGACGCCGCTCGGCAAGAGCGTGCCCACGGCCTCCAACGGATCGATCGCCCCGTTGGCCCCGGACCCCGCCGCCGCCCTGCGGACCATCCGGGCCCTGCGCGACGAGGCGTTCGACGTCGTCCACCTGCACGAGCCGCTGGCTCCCGGGCCGACCATGACGACGCTGCTGTTCCGGAACGCCCCGATCATCGGCACCTTCCACCGGGCCGGCGACAGCCGGGCCTACACCGCGCTGAAGCCGGTCGCCGCCTGGATGGCCCGGCGGCTCGACCTGCGCTGCGCCGTGTCGAAGGACGCCCTGGCCACGGCCCGCAGGGCGCTCGGGGGGGAGTACGAGCTCGTGTTCAACGGCATCGAGGTCGAGCGCTTCGCCAAGGCGACACCGACGCCGTCTGTGGGACCGACGATCCTCTTCGTCGGGCGGCACGAGGAGCGCAAGGGGCTGGCGGTCCTGCTCGCCGCCCTCGATGCGCTGCCCCCGGACGTGCGGGTGTGGGTCGGCGGGACCGGGCCGCAGACCGAGGCGCTGCGTGCCGCCTACGCCGGCGATCCGCGCATCGAGTGGCTGGGCCGGCTGACCGAGGCGGAGGTGGCGTCGCGGATGCGGGGTGCCGACGTGTTCTGCGCGCCCTCGCTCCACGGCGAGTCGTTCGGCGTCGTGCTGCTCGAGGCGATGGCCGCGGGGGCCGTGGTGGTGGCGTCGGCGCTCGAGGGCTACGGGAACGTCGCCACCGACGGCGTCGACGCGCTGTTGACGCCGCCCGGTGACGCCGACGCCCTGGGCCGGGCCCTGGCCCGGGCCCTCGACGACAGCCGGCTGCGCGCCGATCTTCTCGCCACTGCCGAGCTGCGGGCGCAGGAGTTCTCGATGGTCCGCCTGGCCGAGCTGTACATGGACCGCTACGCGCGTCTGGGGGCCGAGCGGGTCCGTTGAGCATCTTTGGAAACTTTCGGTCTATGACCGTGATCTTCCTTCTAAGACGTTCCTGAACCGGGCGCCGTAGGATGCGGTGATGCTCGCCCTGATCATCATCCTGGCGGTCGTGGTGCTGGTCGCCCTCTACGCCGTCGTCAGCTACAACGGGTTGGTCTCGCTGCGGAACCGCATCGAGAACGCCTGGGCCCAGATCGACGTGCAGCTCCGGCGGCGCTACGACCTCATCCCCAACCTGGTGGAGACGGTCAAGGGCTACGCCGCCCACGAGCGCGAGACCCTCGACGCCGTCATCAAGGCGCGCAACGCCGGCATCGAGGCGACGAGCCCGCACGACCAGGCCGAGGCCGAGAACCAGATCACCGGGGCGCTCAAGTCGCTGTTCGCGCTGTCGGAGGCCTACCCCGACCTCAAGGCCAACGAGAACTTCGCGCAGCTCCAGGAGGAGCTCACCGGCACCGAGGGCCGCATCGCCTACGCCCGCCAGTTCTACAACGACACCGTGTATCGCTATAACACCAAGATCCAGAGCTTCCCCTCCAACCTCCTGGCCAACACCTTCCGCTTCGCCGAGCGCGAGTACTTCGAGGCCGACGACGAGGCCCGCGGGCCCACCCAGGTGCGGTTCTAAGCCCCATGGGCCCACTGTCGCCCGATCCGTCATAATCGGCCCCTCGTGTACGACCAGGTCACCTCCAACAAGCGGCGGAGCTGGGCGCTCGTCGCCGGCTTCGTCCTCTTCGTGGCCGCCGTCGCCGTCGCCTTCGCCTACCTCCTGCGTGGGGGGCCTGTCGGCATCGCGCTGGCCGTCGTCCTGGCTGCCGCCATGAGCTTCGGTGCCTACTGGAAGTCGGACGCCGTGGCGCTGCGCATGAGCCGGGCGCACCCGGCGCCGCCCGAGGACTACGCCCGCTACCACAACATCGTCGAGGGGCTGTGCATCGCCTCGGGCCTTCCCAAGCCGCGGCTCTACGTCATCGACGATCCGGCCCCCAACGCCTTCGCCACCGGGCGGAACCCTCGCAACGCCGCCGTGGCCGTCACGACCGGATTGCTCGAGAAGCTCAACCGGGTCGAGCTCGAGGGCGTGCTCGCCCACGAGCTGTCCCACATCAAGAACTACGACATCCTCGTGTCCACGCTGGCGGTGACGATGGTGGGCGTGGTGGCGATCCTGGCCGACATCGGGATCCGCATGCTGTGGTGGGGGATGGGCCGCAGCGCTTACCGCGGCTTCGACCGTCGGCAGGGGGGCCAGCAGGGGCCGATGGCCATCCTGTCGGTCGTGGGGTTCGTGCTCATCGCCCTCTCGCCGGTGATCGCCCAGATCATGCAGCGCACGATCAGCAGGCGGCGCGAGACCCTGGCCGACGTGTCGGGGGTCGAGATGACCCGCTACCCGCCCGGGCTGATCTCGGCGCTCGAGAAGCTGCGTGACGACTCCACCGTGGTCGCCTCCACGAGCCACGCCACCGCCCACCTGTGGATCGAGCAGCCCTCGGCGCAGTCGCCGCGCGACGGTCGCATGTCGCGGATCAACCGGCTCTTCGACACCCATCCACCCCTCGAGGAGCGGATCGCCCTCCTGCGGGAGCTGTAGAAACTCGTTCTGGTTGTAGCTATGCGGTCATATGCCGCACAGCTACAACCAGAGTGGTGGGATTGGACCGGGGAATGGCCGGCGACCTGCGGGGACTCACTCCGTACACTGAGCGCATGAGCGAGTCCGGTTCCCCTCTCCCCGCCCACGACACCGGCACGGTGCGCGTCAAGCGCGGGCTGGCCGAGATGCTGAAGGGCGGCGTGATCATGGACGTGGTCACCGCCGAGCAGGCCAAGATCGCCGAGGACGCCGGGGCCGTGGCGGTGATGGCGCTCGAGCGCGTGCCGGCCGACATCCGCCGCGACGGCGGCGTTGCCCGCATGAGCGACCCCGAGCTGATCGCCGCCATCGAGCAGGCGGTCACGATCCCGGTCATGGCCAAGGCGCGCATCGGGCACTTCGTCGAGGCGCAGATCCTCCAGGCCCTCGGCGTCGACTACGTCGACGAGTCCGAGGTGCTCACGCCGGCCGACGAGGCCCACCACATCGACAAATGGGCGTTCACCGTCCCGTTCGTGTGCGGCGCCACCAACCTGGGCGAGGCCCTGCGGCGGCTCAGCGAGGGGGCGGCCATGATCCGCTCCAAGGGCGAGGCCGGCACCGGCAACATCGTGGAGGCGGTGCGCCACCTGCGGTCGATCCTGGGCGACATCCGCAAGATCACCCAGGCGGACGCCGCCGAGGCCTACGGCTGGGCGAAGCAGCTGCGCGCCCCCGTGGGCCTCGTCCACGAGCTCGCCGAGACCGGTCGCCTCCCCGTGCCGCTGTTCTGCGCGGGCGGCATCGCCACCCCGGCCGATGCCGGCCTGGTCATGCAGCTCGGTGCCGAGGCGTGCTTCGTCGGCTCCGGCATCTTCAAGAGCGAGGACCCGGCCCGGCGGGCCAAGGCCATCGTCGAGGCCACCACCCACTACGCCGATCCCGACATCCTGGCCAAGATCAGCCGGGGCCTGGGCGAGCCCATGCGCGGCCAGGAGATCGACCAGCTCGACACCAAGTTGGCCGAGCGCGGCTGGTAAGCGTCCCCTCCGAGCTTTTGTTCGCGGGAATGGTCGCTCCTGCAGCCAATCCCGCGAACGAAACGCGGCTGGGGGGTCAGCGGTCGATCGTGCTCGACTCCCAGAGGCCGGCCCGGCCGTAGTCGGTGCCGGCGATCAGCACCCGGCCGCCGTCGACGACGATGTCGCTGACCGACTGCCGGCCGGGGCCGCTCAGCTCGGGCTCTCCCCGGTCGCGGCGGGACAGGCTCCCGTCAGCCGTCAGGCGCCACAGGGCGATGTCACCGTCGCCGGCCGCCGTGTCGGTGCCGCCGATCAACCAGCCGCCGCCCTCGTCCTCGGGCACCGCCGTGGCGGCACTGGCCCACTGGTCGCCCTCGCCGCCGAGCAGGCCGGACTCGACGCGGGTCCAGCTCCGCCCGTCCTCGGATGTCCAGATGCGGGCATCGGCGTCGCCGCTGCGGTCGTCGGACCCGACGATGACGAAGCCCTCGTCGCCGACGGCGCAGGCCTCGGCCTCCTGGTTGCCGGGACCGCCGAACGAGTCGTCAGCCTCGACCTTCGACCAGGTGCCGTCCTGGGCGCGCTGGCGGACCAGCACGTCGGTGCCGTCGGCCTTGCCCGCGGTGCCCACCGCGATCGCGGCGCCGCCCGAGACGCACACGTCGTAGAACCGCTGGGTGCCTGTGCCTCCGGCGCTCGGGTTCTCGCCCTTCAGCCCCTTGCCCTTCGGGGACACCACCACGATCGGGTCGGCGTCGCCGTCGACATAGGCCACGCCCACGGCCACGAACCCGTCGCCGAGCGGCGCCACGGCGTCGAGCGACCGCACACCCGGGCCGCCGGCCGGCTCCTCCGTCTCGGGCGGCTGGCTGGCGAGGATGTCGATGATGGAGTCAGCCTGGTCGGCGTTGGGCTCGTCCAACACCTCGAGGTCCGCCTGCGTCACCTCCGACGGCTCGGCGCCGAGACGCGTCCACTCGTTGCCGTCCGGCGAGGTCCACAGCAGGCCGTCGGGCTGGCTGTCGCCCAGGTACTGGCGATCGGCGGCGACCCCGAAATCCTCGGTGCCCACGCCGACGAAGCCGCCCTTGAACGCCGCGACCTCGGTGACCTGCCCGGCGGACAGCTCGCTGTCCCGGGCCTCCCAGCCGCTCCCGCCGCGCTCGACCCAGATCTGACCGCCGAACCTCTCGCGGCTGGTTCCCCGCGGCGGGCGGTGGCGGTACCCGCCCGCGACGACGACCCCGTCACCCACCGCCAGGGAGGTGGCGAAGGGCTGCGCACCGCCGTCGGGGAACGCCTTGCCGGTGGCGTCCTCCCACCGCCCGGAGTCGAGGACGAGGACGCTGGGCTCGCTGCCGATCGCGACACGGGCCGTGCCGTCGGTGGCGGAACCGACGAGCGACACGCCGTCAGCGAACAGCGTGCCGTGCACGGGGTTGGCCAGGAGCTTCCACGAACCGCCCCCGTCGGTCGACCACCAGATGTGCGGGCGCCAGTCGTTGCCGCCGATGGCGGTGATGCCCCCACCGGCGACCGACAATCCGGTCACGCTGTAGTCGGCGGCGGCCGTGCGGCCGTCGTCGTGCAGGGCCAACGGCCGCGGCTCGGCCCATTCCTCGCCGTCCGGCGATCGCCAGATGAAGGGCTTGCCCTGGCCGCTGTCGTCGCTCCCGTAACCGCCCGCCACGACCGCCTCGCCGGTCGACGTGACGGATTCGAGGCGCTGCCGGCCCGGACCGCCCAACGTCGGAGCATCGACCCGGGACCAGGTGGTGCCGTCAGGCGAGAACCAGGCCGCCCCGTCCTGGTCGTTCCCCGTTCCGGTGGAGCCGACGGCCACGAAGCCTCCGCCGACCGCGGTGACGTCGATGACGGCCTCGTCGCCGCTGGCGTCGAACGGGCCGCCCGGGCCGCCGTCCACGCTCTGCCAGCTCGAGCCGTCGGGGGTGAACCAGAGGCGCGGCCGCACTTCACCCCAGGCGTTCTCGCCGCCGGCGACCAGCGTCCCGGCCTCGTTGGCCGCCACGGCGAACGCCCACTGCTGGTGGTCGCCGCCCATGGCATCGGGGAGGCTCCGCGTCCACTCCTCACCGTCGTGCTGCCAGACCGCGGCATCGGACGCCACACCCTCGCCGACCCAGCCGACGGTCAGGACGTTGCCGTCGGCGTCCCGCTGGCCGGCGGCCATGACCTCGCTGACGCCATCGTCGGCCGGCTCGACCTCGTGGCGTTCCCAGCTGCGGCCGTCGTCGGCCGACCAGGTGGCCGCCACGCTCGCGCCCGCGGTCGGGTCGAACAGCGAGCCGACGATGACCCACGGCTGGCCGTCGCCGGCCGGGGGCAGCAGGTCGGACACGTTGGCCACCGGCTTCTCGTAGGCGATCTTCGTTCCCTCCGCCCGGCGGAACGTGGGTTCGGGGACGTCGGTGCGGGCCTCCGAGCCTGCGGCGCAGGCGGCGACGACGAAGGCCAGCCCGGCGGCGGCACAGGCCGAGCGCCAGGCGCGGCGTCGGCCGCGAACCTCTGACCTCGCTATGCCTCGGGTCTTGGCGTGCACGGAGAAGCCTCCGGTCGTCGGCGTGCGCCCGCGTGGTCCCAGTCGGCCGTCGATTCTTGCCCCGTTGTGGCACCCCGTACAATCGCGGCGTCATGCGAACGGCTGCGAGGCCCCCAGGTGAAGGTTGGTGTGCTCGCCCTGCAGGGGGCGTGGGCTCTGCACGCGTCGGTGCTCCGGAGTCTCGGCGCCGAGCCTCGACCGTGCCGGCTGCCGGCTGACCTCGACGGGGTCGATGCGCTGGTCCTGCCGGGTGGCGAGTCGACCACGATGTCGCTCCTGCTCGAGTCGTCCGGGCTCCGCGAACCGGTGGCCGATCGCCTGGCGCAGGGCATGCCCGCGTTCGGCACCTGCGCCGGGATGATCCTCCTCGGGCAGGAGATCCTCGACGGGCGTGACGACCAGAGGTGCTTCGGCGCCATCGACATCGCCGTGCGCCGGAACGCCTTCGGCCGGCAGGTCGACTCGTTCGAGGCGGACCTGAGGGTGGCGGGGCTCGGCGACGCGCCGCTGCACGCGGTCTTCATCCGGGCGCCGGTGGTCGAGGCCGTCGGCGACACCGTCGACGTGCTGGCCCGGGTGGAGGGCCGGCCCGTTCTGTGCCGCCAGGGGCCGGTGCTCGCGGCGGCGTTCCATCCGGAGCTCGGGGACGACGCCCGGCTCCACGAGCTGTTCCTCAACGAGGTTGTGTGATGTCCGGACATTCCAAGTGGGCCACCATCAAGCACAAGAAGGCGGCCACCGACAAGGCCCGGGGCAAGCTGTTCGCCAAGCTGCTGCGTCAGGTCGAGGCGGCGGCGCGCCAGGGGGGCGGCGATCTGGACGCCAACCCCACGCTGCGCACGATGTTCCAGAAGGCGCGCGACAGCTCGGTTCCCCTCGACACCATCGACCGGGCGATCAAGCGCGGGACGGGAGAGCTCGAGGGCGTCACCTACGAGGAGATGACCTACGAGGGCTACGGACCCGAGGGCGTGGCCGTGATGGTCGACGTGCTCACCGACAACCGCAACCGCGCCGGCGCCGACGTCCGCAACATCTTCACCCGCAACGGGGGGTCGCTGGCCGAGCCGGGCGCGGTGGCGTGGCAGTTCGAGCGCCGGGGGTTCGTCCGTGTGCCCCGGTCGGTCGACGAGGAGGAGCTGATGCTCGCCGCGCTCGACGTCGGCGCCGAGGACATCACCGACGACGGCGACGCCTGGCTGGTCACGACGCCGCCGACCGAGCTGCACGCCGTGCGCACGGGGCTGGAGGCCGCGGGCATCGAGGTCGAGTCGTCGGACCTGACGCAGGTCCCGCAGACGGCGGTGCCTCTCGAGGGTGAGGGCGCCAAGCGGGTGCTGCGGCTCATGGACGCCCTCGACGATCACGACGACGTGCAGGCCGTGCACGCCAACTTCGACATCCCCGAGAGCGAGCTCGAGACGGTCGACGCATCATGAGCGCCGTGGCCCACCCGAGGTCGGCCGGGCGAGGCAATGACGAACGTCGCCGCCGGCCCGAGGCGATGACGAACGGAAACCGTGCGCCAGTGCCACAGGCTCCGGGGACCGTTCGCCAGTGCCTCGAGTCCCGGGGGTCCCGATGAACGTCTCGGTGGGGCAGGCGGCGCCCGACTTCACGCTGCCGGGGACCGACGGCACGCCCGAGGGTCATCGCGACTACACGCTGTCCAAGCTCAAGGGGCAGCCGGTGGTCCTCGTGTTCTACCCGGGGGACAACACGCCGGTGTGCACCCGGCAGCTCAACAGCTACACGGCCGACATCGACCAGTTCCGCTCGGTCGACGCCCAGGTGCTGGCGATCAGCCCGCAGTCGGTCGAGAGCCACGACGGCTTCAGCAGCGAGCAGGGTGGCTTCGCCTTCCCGCTCCTCGCTGACACCGACAAGGCGGTCGGCCGGACCTACGGCATCCTGGGTCCGGTCGGCTTCTACCGCCGGTCGATCTTCGTCGTCGACGGCGGGGGCACCGTGCGTCACGCCCACCGGGCGGTGGCTGGCCTGTGGTTCCGCCCGACCGACGAGCTGGTGGCAGCCGTGCGGGCGGCGTTGGCATAGCTCGATCGGGATGGCCGCGGGGGCATCCACCCCCGGCCCGGCGGCGTCGACTAGTTTCCGAACCCGTGTTCGTGCTCGGCATCGACCCCGGCCTCTCACGCTGTGGCTATGGCGTGGTGGAGCGGGCCGGCCGGCGGCCCCGGGCGGTGGCGGCGGGCGTGGTCCGCACCGACCCCGCCCTGGACGTGCCTCTCCGCCTGGCGGCGCTGCGGCGGGAGTTGCAGGGCCTGCTGGACGAGCATCGACCGGCGGTCGTGGCCGTGGAACGCGTGTTGTTCCAGGTCAACGCCCGCACGGCCATCCCGGTGGCCCAGGCCGCCGGTGTCGCCATGGTCGAGGCGGTGGCAGCCGGGTGCGACGTCGTGGAGTACTCGCCCAACCAGGTCAAGCAGGCCATCGCCGGCGACGGCCGGGCGGGCAAGGACCAGATCGAACGCATGGTCCAACGGCTGCTCGGCGTCCCCACACCCCTGCGCCCGGTGGACGCCGCCGACGCCGTCGCCCTGGCGCTGTGCCACCTGGCCCACGCCCCGCTCCGGGGCCGACTGGAGGCCCAGACGGCGCCGTCGAGCCGAGGCACTGGGTTCCACGGAGGCGAAGGCGAGGTCATGGGTTCCGGATCTGGAACCGACGACCTCGGGCTCGGGGTGGCGGAACCCATTGCCTCGGGTACTCACGGGAGGACCGTGCCGGAGGCCGCCCCGGAGGCGTCGCCGTGATCGGGTCGCTGCGCGGCAGGCTGCTCGACCGGGCGACCGGCGACGGCGAGCTGCTGGTCGAGGTCGGCGGCGTGGGCTACCGGGTGGTCGCGGCGCCCACGACGGCGCTGGCGCTGGGCGACGTGGGCGACGAGGTGTTCGTGTGGGTGCACCATCACGTGCGTGAGGACGCCCAGACCCTCTACGGGTTCGCCACCCGCGACGAGCGCGTGACGTTCGAGGCGCTCCTCGGCGCCCACGGGGTGGGTCCGTCGCTGGCGCTGGCCATCCTGTCGGTCCACGCCCCGGCGGCGTTGGCCCGCATCCTCGCCGAGGACGACGTCGGCGCCCTGTGCCTCGTGCCCGGCGTCGGCAAGAAGACGGCCGCCCGGCTGCTGGTCGAGCTCCGTTCCCGCCTCCACATCCCTGACCTGGGCCCTACGCCGGCCGGCGGCCCCGGTGGCGGCGTGGCCGGGAACGGGGCCAGCGGCGGGCCTGCCCCGTCGTCGACCCGCACCGACGTGCGTGAGGCGCTGGCGGGGTTGGGCTACGCGGCGGATGAGATCCACACTGCCGTCGCCGAGCTGCCCGACGACGGAGACGCCTCCCAGCTCCTGCGTCAGGCCCTGCAGCGCCTGGCCACGACCGGCCGAGGAGAGTGAGCATGCGGGAAGAGCTCCTCGACCCCCAGCCCGGTCCTGACGAGGCGGTGGCCGACGCCGGGCTGCGACCGCGGCGGCTGACGGAGTTCGTGGGCCAGGCCGAGCTCAAAGCCCACCTCGACATCGTGCTGGAGGCCGCCCGGCGTCGCGGCCAGGCGCCGGATCACCTCCTGTTCTCGGGTCCGCCGGGGCTGGGCAAAACCACGCTGGCCGGCATCATCGCCAACGAGCTCGACGCTCACCTGCAGGCCACGTCCGGGCCGGCGCTCGAGCGGGCCGGCGACCTGGCGGCGATCCTCACCCAGCTCAACGACGGCGACGTGCTGTTCGTCGACGAGATCCATCGCCTCCCTCGGCTGGTCGAGGAGGTGCTCTACCCGGCGATGGAGGACTTCCAGCTCGACATCGTGCTGGGCAAGGGCCCGGCGGCTCGCGCGATCCGCCTGGACCTGCCCCGCTTCACGCTGGTCGGCGCCACCACCCGCACGGGCTCGATCACCGGGCCGCTGCGCGACCGCTTCGGCCTCACCGCCCGGCTCGACTACTACACGGCCGAGGATCTGGAGCTCATCGTGCGCCGGGCCGCCGGCATCCTCGGCGTGCGGATCGACGACGGGGGTTGCGCCGAGGTGGCGCGGCGGGCCCGGGGCACCCCCCGCATCGCCAACCGCCTGCTCCGGCGGGTGCGGGACTACTCCGAGGTGCGGGATGACGGCTCGGTCGACCGGCGGACGGCCGAGGAGGGGCTGGCGCTGTTCGGTGTCGACGAGAGGGGGCTCGACAAGGTCGACCGAGCGCTGCTGTCGGCGCTGTGCGAGCGGTTCGGTGGGGGACCGGTCGGGCTGTCCACCCTGGCCATCGGCGTGGGCGAGCAGGCAGAGACGGTCGAGGACGTCTATGAGCCGTTCCTCATCCAGCAGGGCCTGCTCATGCGCACGCCGCGGGGTCGGGTGGCCCTGCCGGCCGCCTGGGAGCACCTGGGCCTGGTACCGCCCTCGACGGCGGGCCCGCCTGGCGCCAACCCGACGCTGTTCGAGGGCTGATCGCGACCGCTGGTCCGAGGCAATGGCGAACGGTCCTGCGGGCCCGAGGCATTGAGGAACGACTCTCGCTAGCCATTGCCTCAGACTTCCGAGAGCGTTCGTCATTGCCTCGCGTCGAGGGGGTCCCCGGTAGCGTTGATCCGCCCCCATGGACCCGGCCGACTTCGACTACGACCTGCCCGAGAGCGCCATCGCCCAGACGCCCGTCGAGCCGCGGGACCGAGCGCGGCTCCTGGTCGACCGCGGGCAGGGCCAACCCCCGGAGCACCGCACGGTGGCCGACCTGCCGGCGCTCGTGCGGCCCGGCGACGTGCTCGTCGTCAACACCAGCCGGGTGCTGCCCGCCCGGTTGCGGCTCCGCAAACCCACCGGCGGCGCCGTGGAGGTGCTGCTGCTCGAACGCCTGGCCACCGGCGGGTGGGAGGCGCTCGTGCGCCCGAGCCGGCGGGTGGCGCCAGGGACCGAGCTGGCCGCCGGCGACGGCCTCGTCGTGCGGGTCGGGGGCGCGGGACCGGCGGACGGGACCCGGCTCGTCGAACTGCGCATGCCGCCGGGGGCCGACGAGCTCGCCGTCCTCGGCCGCCACGGGACCGTGCCGCTCCCGCCCTACATCCGGGCCCCGCTGGCCGATCCCGAGCGCTACCAGACCGTCTTCGCTGAGCACCCCGGGTCCGTCGCCGCCCCCACCGCCGGCCTGCATCTCACGCCGGCCGTGCTCGACGCCTGCCGCGCCGCCGGCGCCCGGGTCGAGACCGTGGACCTGGCCGTGGGGATGGGCACTTTCCGGCCGATGACGGGCCGCAAGGTGGAGGACCACCACATGCACGCCGAGCGCTACCGGGTGCCGGAGCGCACCCTTGCCGCCTGCGAGGCGGCCGGCGCCGGGCCGGTGAAGGGCCGGGTCGTCGCCGTGGGTACGACCACGGTGCGGGCGTTGGAGTCGGCGATGCTGTCCGGCGAGCCCGAGGGCCGCACCGAGCTGTTCATCCGCCGCCCGTGGCGCTGGCACACGGTCGACGTGCTGGTGACCAACTTCCACCTGCCGCGGTCGTCGCTGCTGGCGCTGGTCGATGCGTTCATCGGCCCCCGGTGGCGGGAGCTGTACGACGCAGCGCTGGCCGCCGGTTACCGCTTCCTGTCCTTTGGCGACGCCATGTGGGTTGAGAGGCGCGGGTGAGCCTCACCTTCGCCATCGACGCCACCGACGGGGCGGCCCGGACCGGCATGGTCACCACGACCCGCGGCGGGTTCCGGACGCCGTGCTTCATGCCGGTCGGCACCCGGGGGGCCGTGCGGACGCTGTCGTCGGCCGACCTCGAGGACCTCGGGGCCGAGATCGTCCTCGGCAACACCTACCACCTGATGCTGCGCCCGGGCGCGGACGTGGTCGCCCGTCTGGGCGGGGTCCACGGCTTCGCCGACTGGCGCGGCCACGTGCTGACCGACTCGGGGGGCTACCAGGTCTTCTCGCTCAAGCCCCGGGTAGACGACGAGGGGGTCACCTTCGCCTCGACCTACGACGGCAGCGCCCATCACCTGACACCGGAGGGCGCCGTGGACGTGCAGGTGCTGCTCGCCAGCGACATCCAGATGGCGCTCGACGTCTGCCCGCCTCTGCCGTCCCCGCCGGAGGTCGTCCGCGCCGCCGCCGACCGCACGGCGCTGTGGGCCGAGCGGGCGCGCAAGGCCTTCCTGGCCCACGACCGTCCGGACCTCAGCCAGTTCGGCATCGTCCAGGGAGGCGTCGACCCGGCGCTGCGCGCCGAGCATGCCCAGCGCATCGTGGCCATCGGGTTCGAGGGCTACGCCGTCGGCGGCCTGTCCGTGGGGGAGGACCGAACGGAGATGCTGCCGGCCCTGGAGGCCACGGTGGCCGAGCTCCCGGGCGACCGCCCCCGCTACCTCATGGGGGTTGGCGACCCGCTCGGCATCGTCGACGCCGTGGTCCGAGGGGTCGACATGTTCGACTGCGTGCTCCCCACCCGGCTGGGCCGGCACGGGACCCTGCTCACCTGGACCGGGCGCCTGAACCTGCGCAACGGCCGCTTCGCCGACGACCCGCGTCCGATCGACGAGGCCTGCGCCTGCCCGGTGTGCGCCCGCTGGTCACGGGGCTACCTCCGCCACCTGCTGTCGGTCGACGAGCCGACCGCCCCGCGGCTGCTCACCATCCACAACGTCCACTGGACGTTCGAGCTCGTCCGCCGGGTCCGCCGGGCGATCGCCGAGCGCCGCCTGGCCGACCTGCGGGCCGAGATCGCCGACCGCTGGCACGCACCTCCCGCCGGCGAGGGTCGCGATGGGACCGCGGCCTCGGGTGACCGCTAACCTCGTCCAGTTACGTCATGGAAGCGCTGATCATCCTCGCCGTCACGTTTGTCCTGCTGTGGTTCCTGTTCATCCGTCCCCAGCAGAGGCGGGCACGGGCGCACCACCAGCTCATCGCCGAGCTGGAGGAGGGTGACGATGTGATCCTTACGGCCGGGATCTACGGCCGGATCACCGAGCTCGGCCCCGAGGACATGACGCTCGAGGTCGCCCCGGACACCGAGCTGCGGGTGGCGCGCCAGGCGGTCCTCCGTCGCGTCGAGACCGGGCCCGCCGGGGGCGGGGCGCTCGGTGAAGCTGCCGACGACCACGGCGACGCCGAGACGGACCAGCGACTGACCGGCAGCGACGGGTCCCCGGCACCGAGCGACCCCGCCTGAGCGATGCGTCGCCGACTCTGGCTTCCCCTGATCCTGTTCGTGGCGGCGGCGGTCGGCTCCCTGGCGGCGACGTTGGTCACCGGCGCCAGCCCGCTGCTGGGCCTCGACCTCCAGGGCGGGGTGTCGGTGGTGCTGGAGCCCACGTCCGACGCCAGCGGCGAGGCGCTGGACCAGTCCGTGGACATCATCCGGTCGCGCGTCGATGCCCTCGGCATCGCCGAGCCGGAGATCACCCGCCAGGGCGACGCCGTCGTCGTGCAGCTCCCCGGCGCGAGGAACCGGGACCGCGCCCTGGAGCTGGTGGGGGAGACCGCCGAGTTGCGCTTCCGGCCGGTCCTGGAGAACCTCACCGGCCGGGAGGTCGTCGAGCCCGACGAGCCCGACGAGGGCGACACCACGACGACCACGGCGGGAGACGGCTCGACGACGACCTCGTCGACGACGACCACCACGGCGCCGGGCGAGGAGGGCGGCGGCTTGGCCCCTGGGGAGAGCGCGGGAGCCGCCCAACCGACCACGACGACCTCCACCTCGACGACCACCAGCACGACCACGACCACCGCCCCGACGGCACCAGAGCAGGCCGGCGAGCCCGTGCAGCTCACCCCACGCTCCGAGGACGACGCCGACGCCGAGGTGATCCTGGAGGACGAGGAGGGGACGGGCGTCTACCGGCTGGGGCCGACCCTCGCCACCGGCGAGATCGTGTCGTCGGCGCAAGCCGAGTTCCAGAACCAGTGGATCGTGGGGCTGTCGATGAGGGGCGGCGAGGACGGCATCGACCGGTTCAACGAGGTCGCCGCGCAGTGCTACGTCGGTGCTCCCAATCCCGAGGTCTGCCCGACCGGCCAGCTCGCCATCGTGCTCGACTCGGTGGTGCAGTCGGCGCCGACCATCCAGCAGCCGACCTACGAGCGTGACGCCATCAGCATCAGCGGCGGCGGTGAGAGCGCCTTCAACGAAGGCGAGGCCAAGGACTTGGCCCTGGTGCTGCGCTACGGCGCGCTGCCGGTCGAGCTGGAGCGCCAGAGCGTGCAGACCGTCTCGGCGACGCTCGGCGACGACTCGCTGCGGGCCGGCATCCTCGCCGGGGCCGCGGGCCTCGTGCTCGTGGCCCTCTACATGCTGTTCTACTACCGGGCCCTCGGCCTGGTGGTGATCGTGGGCATGGCGCTGCAGGGGGCCCTGGTGTACGCGATCGTGAGCTGGCTGGGGGAGCAGCAGGGCCTGGCTCTGACGCTGGCGGGCGTCACCGGGCTCATCGTGTCGGTCGGCGTGACCGTCGACTCCTACGTGGTGTTCTTCGAGCGCCTCAAGGACGACCTCAAGCTCGGCCGCACCCTCCGCAGCTCGGTGGAGAGGACCTTCAAGCGTGCCTTCCGCACGATCCTGGCCGCCGACATCTCGGCGTTCCTCGGGGCCGCCATCCTGTGGTGGCTGACGGTCGGCTCCGTGCGCGGCTTCGCCTTCTTCCTCGGGTTGTCCACGCTGCTCGACGTGGTCAAGGCCTGGATGTTCACCCGGCCCATCGTCACGATCCTGTCGCGCAACCACGTCTTCACCGACATGCCCGGCTTCGGCGTGGCTCGGGGCCTGGCGGCGGCACCGGCGCCGGGGGCGGGCAGGTGAGCACCGTGCCCGGCGCGAGCGGAGTCCCGGATCCAGCCCCGCGGCGCCCGATCTGGACCCGCCTCTACCACGGCGAGACGAACTTCGACATCGTCGGGCGCCGCCGGCTGTGGTTCGCCGTGTCGCTGATCGCCGTGCTGGTCGGCGGCCTCTCGCTGGCGACCCAGGAGCTCAACCTCGGCATCGACTTCGAGGGCGGCGTGGTGTGGGAGGTCCCCGCCAACGAGGCGTCGGTGGCCGACGCCCGCGACGCGGTCCGCCAGCACGGCCTCGCCAACGCCACGATCCAGGAGGCGAGCAGCGACGCCGGCAGCCTGCTGCGCGTCGAGGCCGAGCCGGTGTCGGCCGAGGTCAGCGACGAGGTGTCGGCGGCGCTGGCCGAGGGCACGGGCTCGTCGATCGACGACGTGAACCTCACCGAGGTGGGCCCGTCGTGGGGCCGCGAGATCAGCGAGAAGGCCCTCCGCGCGCTGATGGTGTTCCTGGTGCTGGTCACGATCTACATCGCCCTGCGGTTCGAGCTGAAGATGGCGATCCCCACGCTGGTGGCGCTCGTCCACGACGTGATCATCACCGTGGGCATCTACTCGCTGTTCCGGCTCGAGGTGACGCCCGCGACGGTGGTGGCGGTGCTGACGATCCTCGGCTACTCCGTCTACGACGGCATCGTCGTGTTCGACAAGGTCGACGAGAACACCCGGCTGGTGTCGTCGACCGGCGGCCTGAGCTACAGCGGCATGGTCAACGTGTCGCTGAACCAGACGCTGATGCGCTCGTTGAACACCACGATCACGTCGGTGCTGCCGGTCGGGGCGCTGCTGGTCGTCGGGTCGTGGCTCCTGGGCGCGGTCGTGCTCCAGGAGTTCGCCATCGCCCTGCTCATCGGCCTGTTCGCCGGGGCGTACTCGTCGCTGTTCGTCGCCTCCCCGCTGCTGGCGTGGCTCAAGGAGCGCGAGCCCCGCTACCGCGACATCAGGCGCCGCATCGACGCCCGGGGCGGGGAGGGCGAGGCCGTGGCCGCCGCCGTGGCCGGGGCCGGCGATGCGACCGGGCCGCGGACGCCCGCTGGCGCCACCGTGTCGCCGACCGGGCGGGTGATCCCGGCCCGCCCCCGCAAGAAGACGAAGCGGCGGTAGGACCCCCCTTCGCAACTATCGTCGGGCGCGATGACGAAGGACTCGGCGTGGCTGTCAGGACGCCTGCGTGACGTTGCCGACTTCCCGCAGCCCGGCGTCGTCTTCAAGGACCTCACGCCGCTGCTGGGCGACGTCGACGCCTTCCGCTACGCCGTCGACGCCATCGCCGACCACGCCGCCGGGCTGACCGTCGACAAGGTCGCCGGTATCGAGGCCCGGGGGTTCATCTTCGCCGCCGCCGTCGCTTACCGGCTGGGATCCGGGTTCGTTCCCGTGCGCAAGCCGGGCAAGCTTCCCTGGAAGACCGTCACCGAGACGTACGAGCTCGAGTACGGCACCGATGCCCTCGAGGTCCACGACGACGGCATCGCCCCCGGCGACAGCGTGTACATCGTCGACGACGTGCTCGCCACCGGCGGCACCGCCGCCGCCACGTGCCGGTTGGTCGACCGTTTGGGCGGCAGCATCGCCGGGCTCGCCTTCGTGGTCGAGTTGGGTTTCCTCGAAGGACGGGCGAAACTGCCCAAAGAACACGACGTGCTCGCCCTGATCACTGTGTAGCGACTGTCCGCAACCACAAGGAGGCCCGGGTGCCAACCGTCGACCGAGTCCTGCCGTGGCGGCGGAACCACCGGCCGCCGGCGGACGAGGTCGCGCCGCTGCTCACGACCTACCGGCAGCGCCACCCCAAGGCGCCCACCGCGTTGATCACCCGCGCCTACCTCCGCTCGGCCGACGCCCATCGCGGGCAGAACCGCGACTCGGGCGAGCCGTTCGTCCAGCACCCGCTGGCGGTGGGCAAGATCGTCGCCGACTTCGGCCTTGACGACGTCACCATCGCCGCCGCGCTGCTCCACGACACGGTCGAGGACGCCGACATCAGCCTCGACGAGATCACCCGGTCGTTCGGCAGCGACGTGGCCGCCATCGTCGACGGTGTCACCAAGCTCGACCGGGTGCAGTTCAACTCCCGGGAGGCCCAGCAGGCCGCCACCATGCGCAAGATGCTGGTGGCGATGGCGCGGGACCTCCGGGTCCTGATCATCAAGCTGGCCGACCGCCTGCACAACATGCGCACGATCGCGGCGCTGCCCGCGTGGAAGCAGGAGCGCATCGCCCACGAGACGCTCGACATCTACGCGCCTCTGGCCCATCGCCTGGGCATGCAGGACGTCAAGACCCAGCTCGAGGACCTGGCGTTCGCGGCGCTGCACCCCAAGCGCTACGCCGAGATCGACCACATGGTGTCCGTCCGGACGCCCGAGCGCGACCTCTACCTCACCCAGGTGCTCGAGGAGGTGCGCCAGCGCCTCACCGAGCTGGGCATCAACGCCGAGGTGACCGGCCGCCCGAAGCACCTGTGGTCGATCTACGAGAAGATGGTCATGAAGACGCGGGAGTTCGACGACATCTTCGACCTCGTCGGCATGCGGGTCATCGTCGAGTCGGTCAAGGACTGCTACGCGGCGCTGGGGTCGATCCACGCCACGTGGAAGCCGGTGCAGGGCCGGTTCAAGGACTACGTGGCGATGCCCAAGTTCAACCTCTACCAGTCGCTGCACACGACGGTCATCGGGCCCCAGGGCAAGCCGCTCGAGGTGCAGATCCGGACCTGGGAGATGCACGCCCGGGCCGAGCAGGGCGTCGCCGCTCACTGGGCCTACAAGGACGGCGAGCCCAAGGACAGCGACCTGCCCTGGCTCAACCGCATCGTCGACTGGCAGTCGGAGACCACCGATCCCGACGAGTTCATGGCTCGGCTCAAGGTCGACCTCGAGCAGGACGAGGTGTTCGTGTTCACCCCCAAGGGCAAGGTGGTGACCCTGCCGGTGGGGGCGACGCCGATCGACTTCGCCTACGCCATCCACACCGAGGTCGGCCACGCCTGCATCGGTGCGCGGGTGAACGGGCGGCTGGTGCCGCTCGACTCGAAGCTGTCGTCGGGCGACACGGTCGAGATCTTCACGTCCAAGGTGGAGGGCGCCGGCCCCTCGCGCGACTGGCTGCAGATCGTCGCCACGCCGCGGGCGGCCTCGAAGATCCGCCAGTGGTTCTCGCGGGAGCGCCGCGAGGACGCCATCGAGCAGGGCCGGGACGAGCTCACCAAGGCGCTCCGCCGCGAGGGCCTGCCGGTGCAGAAGCTGCAGGCCGGCTCCGTGGTGAGCGACGTCGCCAAGGCCATGAACTACGCCGATCTCGACGCCCTCTACGCGGCGATCGGCGAGAACCACGTGTCGGGCCAGGCGGTGGCGGCGCGGGTCACGCGGTCACTGCGGGAGGTCGGCGGCGAGCAGGAGGAGACGCTGCCGACCACCATCCGCCAGCCGCGCCGCGGCCGGGCCGTCACGGGCCCGCCGGGGGTGCACGTCGAGGGTCTCGACGACGTGTTCGTGCGGCTGTCCCGCTGCTGCACGCCGGTGCCGGGCGACGAGATCATCGGCTTCGTCACCCGGGGGCGGGGCGTGTCGGTGCACCGGGCGGATTGCGCCAACGCCGTGTCGCTGGCGTCCGGCCAGGCCGACCGGCTGATCGACGTCGAGTGGGACCTCGAGCCGGGCGGCGTGTTCATCGCCTCGATCGAGGTGAAGGCGCTCGACCGGGCCAAGCTGTTGCGGGACGTGAGCACGGCCTTCGCCGACCACCACGTGAACATCCTGAGCTGCACCACGGGGACCGGGTCGGACCGCATCTCGAAGATGCGCTTCGACATGGAACTCGGCGACCCGTCCCACCTGGAGTCCCTGCTGTCGACCATCCGCGGCATCGACAGCGTGTACGACGCCTATCGCGTGGTGCCTGGGCGGGGCGGCTGAGGCCTTCTGCCCGCGCTGACCTGCACATCGGCAGGTGAGCGCGGGCAAGACCATTTTCGAGGTCCGGATGGGCCTTGCGCTGGCCGTCCAGCGCTGCTCGCCGTGCGCGTCGATCCCGCACAGCCGGTAGACGGGCCGCTCGATGGCGCCGAAGAGCCGGTCACCCGGGGCCGGGCGACCATCGGTGGCGGTGCCCGCGGTGCTGTAGACACGGGCCATGTAGCGCCCCAGCAGCGGCGCCGTGACGAGGAGCAGCGCCACGAGCGCGGCGAGCTGCAGCCAGCCGGCGAGCGCCATCAGAACCTCTCGGGAAAGACCAAGGCGACCACGAGGTAGGCAGTGAGCGCCACGGCCAGGACCAACCCGGCGATGTTGTCCGCG
>DASQUY010000487.1:0-4044 GCA_035641055.1 Acidimicrobiales bacterium
ACGCGATGGCCACGACCCCGAGGACCATGACGACGTCCTTGACGGGCTGGGGGTTGCGGGTCGTGCGGTTCGGGTCGGCCCACCAGATCGCCCCGGCACCGGCAGCCACGAGCGCAACGGCCCGCAGGGCCGACCGGCGGGCGGGTAGGAGCGGTGGCGGCCGCTCGGACAGCGCCGCCGTGACGGGCAACCGGGCCACGGTCCGGGCCGGCCACCACGACGCGGCGGTGGCGGTCCACACGGCCAGCAGGATCCCTACGGCGATCAGCCACCAGGGCAGGTCGAAGCGGTCGATGCGGTGCTCGGCCGCGGGCTCGACGGCGGGAGCGATCGCCAGCCAGGCCAGGAGCCCGGCGCCCGTGCCCACCAGCGCGGCGACGGCGCCGACCGCCGCGCCGTTGGCGACCATGACCAGGCGGAGGTGCCGGTCCGTCGCCCCGGTCGCCGCGAGCAGCCCGATCTGCCGCTGACGGCGTTGGGCCATGACCACGAACCCGGCCGCCGCCACCAGCGCGACGAGCAGCAGCACGACGGTCGCGACCAGGTACACGACGATGGCGGCCGTCCCCTTTTCGTTCGGTCCGTAGTTGCGCTCCTCGACGTAGGAATCGGCAGCGCTGCCGCTGCCCGGTCGGACGTCGATGTGCTCGTCGTCCGTGTCGACCAGGATCTCAACCGTGTCGGGCCGCAGGGACGCCGACGGTGCGACCAGGGCGAACTCGTCGTCGAGGTCTTCGGGGTTCTCGACGCGCCCGACGACCGTCCAGGCGCGGTCGCCGAGCTCGACGGTGGCGCCGAGGTCGGTGCCAAGCGTGTCCGCGACGTCGTCGGTGATGGCGATCTCGTCGTCGGCCGCGGGGTAGCGGCCGTCGCGCAGGTCGAGGAGCGGCGCGCCGAACGGGCCGGCCGGGTCCTGCGCTCGGAGCTTGACCCGCTCGACCGATCCGGGCACGCTCACCGACTCGACGCGGATCTGCTCGGTGGAGTCGAACCACGCCTCGATGGCGTCCACCTCGACGGCCGCCTCGTCGGGATCGGCCGCGTCGACCACCATGCGGTGGCTGCCGGTGCCGAACTCGGCGTCGCCCGACGGCGCCATGTTGTAGGCGGCCGACGCGCCCGCGACCGTGACGCCCACCGCAACCGAGATGAGGGCGAGCACCAGCACGTGCTGCCGCCACTCCCGCCGGAACAGCCGCCATGACCAGCGCACCACCGCCCGGCGCGCCGGCAGCCCGCCGCCGTCGCCGCGCCGGACCCCGATCCTCACCGCTGCGCACCCGAGGCGAGCAGCGACTCCGGGCCCTCGGCCGGCGCCGTCTGGTCGACCACTCGACCGTCCCGCAGGAAGACGACGCGGTCGGCCCAGGCGGCGAGCTGGGCCTCGTGAGTCACCACCACACCCGCCACTCCCCGGTGACAGGCGACGCGCAGGAGGCGCATGACGCCCTCGCCGTTCACCGTGTCGAGCGCGCCCGTCGGCTCGTCCGCCAGCAGCAGCCGCCGGTCACCCACCACGGCCCGGGCGATGGCGACGCGCTGGCGCTCGCCGCCGGACAGATCGTCGGGGTAACTCTCGGCTCGCTCGCCGATCCCGAGGTCGTCGAGCGATTCCAGCGCCGCCTGACGGGCGCGACGGGCGGCCGTGCCGTCGAGCTCGAGAGGCAGGGCGACGTTCTCCGCCGCCGTGAGGCCGGCCAACAGGTTGAAGTCCTGGAACACGTAGCCGATCGTGCGGCGGCGCAGGCGTGCCCGGTCGTTGCGGGACTTGGCCGACACCACGTTGCCGGCGATGGTCACCTCGCCCCGCGTCGGGTCCTCGAGCGTGCCCGCGATGGTGAGCAGCGTGCTCTTGCCCGACCCGCTGGGCCCCATGATGGCGACCAGCTCGCCCCGGTCGACCGCGAGGTCGACGTCCGCGAGGGCGTGAACCTCGGCCCGCCCCGAGCCGTAGGTCTTCGACACCCGGCGCACGTCGAGGATCCGCCCACTGTCGGCGCTCACGGCCGCACCCCCAGCCTGCGGCCGAGACGCGGCGGCATCGCGGTGGCCGTTGGCGCCGACGTCGCCCGAGTCGACGTGGTGGCGGGAGCCGTCGCCGGCTGGCCGGCGAGGCGGGTGTCGGCCGCGTCGAGCCACCGCACGATCGCCTCGAGCCGGAAGGTCTGCGCATCGACCACGACCGCCAGCGCCACGTCGTCGTCGGGCGTGTCCGCTTTGAGCCGCGTGTAGCGCTGCATCGCCTCCACGACATGCCGCCGATGGGTCTGGATCACGTCGTGGACGTCGACGCCGGGCACCCGCAGGGCGACAAGCACCTTGATCACCAGCTCGTCGCGGGGCGGCTCCCAGGTATCGGGCGGGGATCGCAACCACACGTCGAGCTCGCGAGCCCCCGCGGCGGTCAAGCGGTAGCCCTTCTGCGGGCCTTCACTCTCGGGGTCCTCGGACTCGACGAGGCCGTCCCGCTCCAGGCGCTGCAGCGTCGTGTACACCTGCCCCACGTTGAGAGGCCACACCTCCCCCGTGCCCACCTCGAACTCCTGCCGGAGTTGCAGCCCATACTTCGGGCCCTCGCTCAACAGGGCCAACAGCGCATGGCGCACGCTCATCGCCACCTCCAACCTCGCAGAACACGGAGTAGGATACTCAGTATCCCTCCACCGTCAAGTTCGCTCCCCAGACGTGATCGCCACCCATCCAGAGATGCGACCCGGGCGTCGTCAGCCGGCTCGGAGGTCGTGGCGAAGGGCGTCGCGGACGACTTCGGAGGCGGCGCGATGCTCGGCGGCGGCGCGTTGGTCGGGGGCTCGGCGAAGCTCAGGGTCGAGCCGTACGGGTAGTGACGTGGCGGAGGCTCGGCACCTCCTGTGCCCCGGAGGAACGGTTCGTACCTGCGGCGCATCCGCATCGCGGATCAACGATCTCGGTTCCGTCGTCTCGGGCGACGGTGATCACCTCGAGGACACGTCGACCCGCTGGGTCAGGGGCCGTCGGGGGCCAGGGGGAGCGTGATGACGATCCGGGTGCCGGGGTGGTGGTCGGGGTCGATGGCGATGGTGCCGCCATGGCGCTCGACCACGTCTCGGGCGATGGCGAGTCCGAGCCCGGTGCCGCCGGACCTGCTGGTCCGGGCGTCGTCGAGCCGGGCGAACCGGTCGAACACCCGCTCGCGGGCGTGTGCGGGTATCCCGGGCCCGTCGTCGCTGATGCTGAGCTGCGCCGCGCCGTCGTGTTCGGCGAGGGTGAACGCTACCCGGCCCGTGGCGTGGCGAGCGGCGTTGTCGCTGACGTTACCCACGGCGCGATCGAGCTGATCGTGGTCGCCTCGAACCTGCGCCGCGGTCACCCCGGAGCTGTCGATGGCCACGCCGCCGGCGGACCGGAGGTGCTGCGCGTGGCGCAGCACGATGTCATCGAGGTCGACCGGTTCGTCGCCGACGAGCGTGGCGCCGGCGCCGCTGCGAGCCAGGTGCAGCAGGTCCTCGACCAGGCGCTGTAGGGCCGCCGTTTCTTCGAGGGCGCTGCGATGCGTGGCCAGCGGGTCGGCCTGCTCGGGATGGGCGAGGTCCACCTCGATCTCGGACCGTATGCGCGTCAGCGGGCTGCGCAGCTCGTGGGAGGCGTCGGCGACGAAGCGCTGTTGACGCAGGGATGCCTGCTCGACCCGATCCAACATGGCGTTCATCGTGTCAGCGAGGCGGGCGATCTCGTCGCCGCTGTCGGGCACCGGTACCCGTCGGTCGAGATCCGAGCCGCCGATGTCGGCCACCTCGGCCCGCATCTCATCCACCGGACGGAGGGTGCGGCCAACCAGCCACCAGATGAGCGCCGCCAGCACCGCAGCGACCAGCGGGATCACGATCGTCAGCGTCGAGGCGAGCAGCGCGGTGCTCTCGGCGACATCGTCGAGCGCGCCCCCGACGTGGATGACCACGGCACCATCCGGCCCGTCGACCCGACGCGACAGCACGCGGAACGGGTCGTCATCGACCGATAGGTCGTCGATCGTTCGCAGCGCCTCGCGGCGGCCGGCGGCCGGAG
>DASQUY010000488.1:0-10308 GCA_035641055.1 Acidimicrobiales bacterium
CCTCAACCGCCGCGCCCTGGCGCACCTCCAGGGAGCGGGATGCGAGGCGGCGCTCGAGGTCGTCCCCGGCGCGACCCACCTGTTCGAGGAGCCCGGCGCCCTCGACACGGTCGCCGAGCTGGCCACGCAGTGGTTCACGACACGACTTTGAAGGCAACTCGCGCTCATCGCGCGATTTTCTTCGAGGACGTGCTCCTCACCCCCAGGTGAGCACCAGCCGGCCGTCCTCCTCGGCCACGTCCTCGCCGAAGGCCCGGCACGCCCGGCGAAACCGCCGGGCGATCCAGCGGGCGTCGTCGCCCTCGGCCGGACCCGTACGGCAGTAGTCGAGCCTGAGCGGGACCGCTTCGAGGCGCCGCGGCCCCGCGGCGTCGACGTCGACCAGGAACAGCAGGCCGAGGTCGTTGCGCAAGTCGGCGTCGACGGCGTAGTCGTCGAGGAAGTCGCCCAGGTCGTAGAGCACGGGGCGCTGAACGCCCTGGAAGACGTGCGCCGAGTGCCCCGCCACCAGCGTCGCCCCGGCGTCGACCAGCCGGGCGGCGGCTGCCCGCACCTCCGGCAGCGGCTCGGCCAGCATGTTCGGACCCCAGTGCGGCGTCACCACGAGGATCGTGTCGGGGCCCGCCGGCGCCGTCATCCACGGCGCGATGCCGTCGCCCGAGCGCAGATCGACGTGGGCGACGCCCGGGCGGTCCGGGGTAGCGGCGAAGGCCGCCGGATGGTCCGTGAACCCCACGACGGCGAGCCGGACGCCGTCCACGGTGACCCGCACAGGAGCGCGGGCCCGGTCAAGGTCGGGGCCGGCGCCGACGCAGTCGATCCCGGCCCCGGACAGGTGGCGGAAGGTGTCGAGCAGGGCCACCTCGCCGAAGTCCAGCGCGTGGTTGTTGGCGACGCTCACGCAGTCGACCCCCAGGTGACCGAGCAGGTCGCACGCCGCCGGGGGCGCCCGGAAGAAGAAGGGCTTACCGGGCAGCCGGTTCGGCTCGCCCCGCTCGGAGACGCAGCACTCCAGGTTGACCAGCGTGACGTCGGCGTCCCGCATGAGCTCCGCCAGCTCGGGCGCCACCAGCGACCGTGGGTCCTCCACCGCCAGCGCCTCGGCGACCCCCCGACCCAGCATGGTGTCGCCCGCCAGCGCCAGCCGGACAGTCCGGGGAATGGGAGATCCCTCGCTCACGCCACTCCGAACCAGCGGTCGCGGACGGGGAACAGGTACCGGTCCGTCACGACGTTCAGCACCCGCCGGGCGTCGTGGAACCGCGCGGCCATCTCCTCCATCACCGCCAGGGCGCTCGTCATCGGGGTTCCCTGTGCCTTGGCGGATGCCGCCGCCAGCCCGTACCACCGGGCGCCGAGCTGCTCGAGCAGCGCCTGGCCGGCCCGGTCCTCGCCTTGTCGGCCCGGGACGCCCGTGAGCCGCAGCAGGCGACCGGCGGCTGCGCCACCGATCGTGGCCGCCGACGGGTGGTCGGGGAACACCCCGGTGAGGAACAGCGCGAGGTCGCCCAGCCGCCGCAGCACCCCCGGCCGCTCGCGGGCGTCCACGACCTCGAGGAGGCCCGCCAGGCGCACCGGGTCGAGCTCGCTGAAGCGGCGCCGCCGCCAGCCCCGCGGTGTCCGCTCCCAGGTGACGCCGCTGTGCACGTGAGTGTAGGAAGCGAGCAGCTCGACGAGGAACAGGCGTCGCACCGGTTCGGCCAGCAGGTCCCGCAGCGACCTGACGTCGAACACAGCGACGCGCTGGCGCGGCGTCCACCGCTCCTCGACGAAGCTGGCCGTCTCGAGGCGGGCGGCGGTGCGGTGGACGGCGGTGGCGAACGTCAGGAAGGGCGATGTGCCGACGAGGCTGCGATCGTCGTCGTCCGCCGGACGGAACACGGCGGCCTCGACCGCGGGATGCCCGAGGGCCAGGCTCGGTGACTCGATTCCGGTGACGCTGCGGAGCAGCCGCCGGTCGGTCTCGGTCAGGTGCTGCTGGTAGAGCGTGTCGACATCGGCCGTCATGGATCCCTCGTGGTGGACTTGTGCCATGGACGTCGCTTCGCTGCTGCTCGAACTCTACGACCGCATCCCCCCATTGGCGCGGGACGCAGTCGAGGGAGCCCCCCTCGACCGCCTCACCGAGCCGCCGGCACCGGGGGCCAACACGGTCGCCTGGCTCGTCTGGCACCTCGCCCGCGTCCAGGACCACCACGTCGCCGAGCTCCTCGACGGTGACCAGCTCTGGGTCACGGGTGACTGGGCCCGCCGCTTCGGGCTGGAGCCCGACCCGTCGAACACCGGCTACGGCCACGCTGTTTCGGAGGTGGCGAGCGTCCGGCCGGAGTCGCCGCAGGCGCTGCTGGGCTACCTCGAGGTCGTGGACGCCCGCACCCGCACATTGCTGCAGGAGCTCCGTCCGGACGACCTCGACCGCGTCGTCGACCGGCGCTGGGACCCACCCGTCACTCTCGGGGTGCGGCTGGTCAGCGTCGCCGATGACAGCTTGCAGCACGCCGGCCAAGCGGCCTACGTGCGGGGCCTCCTCGACCGCCGAGCCGCGGCTTCGTAGTCTGGGAGCACGTAGACATGGCCATCATCATGGGCAGCTACATGGGTATCTACAGGGTCAGCCGCACGGTGACCTGACGGGAGGTGTGTCGTGGCCAACATCGGTGATCGCATCGTCGTCGCCGCCGCCAAGGGGGCACCGAGCAAGCGAGGGACCGTGGTCGACAAGGCGGGATCGATGCTGACGGTCGAGTGGGACGACGGGCACCGTTCGTCGTTCAACCCCGCGCCCGGCTCGGTGTGGGTCGAGTCGTCGGCCGGTAGCGGGGCCCGCTGAGGGTTCCCGCCGCCCGGCTCCGGTCCGGTAGGTTCTGCCGTCGACCACGCCGGCCGCACCGCTGCGGCCCACCAGAGTCAGGAGTTGGGGGAATGGAAGTCATCTTCTTGGTTGGCCGGATCCTGTTCGCCATCGTCTTCGTGGGTGCGGGCGCCAACCACCTGAGGGAGCCGAAGGGCATGTCCGAGTACGTCGGTGCGCGGGGGGTGCCGTCGCCCGAGGAGGCCACCCTGGCGAGCGGTCCGTACCTCATCGTCGCCGGGCTCTCGGTCGCGCTCGGGATCTGGGCCGATCTCGGCGCCCTGCTGATCGCCGCGTTCACGTTGGCGACGGCGTTCCTGGTCCACCACTTCTGGACCGACGAGGGCCAGGAGCAGCAGCAGTCCATGAACAACTTCCTCAAGGACGTCGCCCTGGCGGGCGGGGCGCTCATGCTGTTCGCCCTCTTCGCCAAGTTCGGCGACGACGTCGGGCTCACGGTCACGGGGCCGCTGTTCGATCTGTAAGCCGTAGCCGCTCAGGCGGCGCCCTCGAGGCGCAGCAACGAGACCAGCGACTCGATGTCGGCTCTCTCGAAGGCGTCGACGTAGCCGGCCAGGAGGCGGCGCTGTGGATCGCTCAGCCTCTCCGGCGCGTCGGCGCCGGCGCCGACGTTCGCGAGGTCGGACGCACCCACCGCGGCGCGAGCGCGCTGCAGGGCGCTCGTCACCGACGCCACGCTCGATCCGAGCAGCTCGGCGACCTCGTCCGCCCGCCAGCGCAGCACGTCCCGCAGGATGAGCACGGCGCGCTGGCGGGCCGGGAGGCGCCCGAGCGCGGCCGCGAACGCGGCGCGGATCCGCTCGCGCGAGACCGACAGCTCAGCCGGGTCGCCGCCCGACAGCGGCGGGTCACGATCGCTCAACGTGCGCACCCAGGGGTTCGCACGGACCTCGACGAGCTCGGAGCCGAGGTCCATCGGACGGGCACGGCGCTGCCCCTGCCGAAGCATGTCCAGGCACACGTTGGTGGCGATCCGGTACATCCACGAGCGCAGCGAGCCACGGCCCTCGAAGCGGTCGAAGCTCCGCCAGGCGCGCACCAGCGCCTCCTGTACGGCGTCCTCCGCCTCGGACGCCGACCCCAGCAGCCGCCGGCAGTGGGCGGTCAACTCGCGGCGGTAGACCTCTAGGTGGGGTGTCACCTCCGCTGGTTCCGACGCGACGGTGTGCTCCGCCGTCTGACTCATCGCCGCGAGGGCAGCCCTCATCCAGATCACCTCCACGGGCGACGGTCGCGCCGAGAGCGGCGGCGCTACATCGCCCACCTGGCTGATCTGGCCCCCACGTCGGGGTGACTCCGGTCACTCAGGCCCGCTCAGCTGCACGTTGGCGATGGACCAGCGCCCGCCGTGTCGCACGGCCACGAGGGTCCCAGGGAAACGCCCGCTGTAGTCCCGGCCGCGGTAGGTCGCGGTGTGGGCCTGGACGCCGCTGACGACGGCCACCTCGTCGCGTACGAGGAGCCGGACGTCCCGCCAGCCGAAGGCCTCGTAGACGAGGTCCCTGCGGCGGTGGCGATCGAGCCACTCCTCCTTTGACAGGACGAATCCCCAGGGTCCGTCGCCCCGGAAGTCCGGATCCATCAGGGCATCCAGCGCCGAGGTGTCGCCGCGGGCCTCGGCGTCGGTCCACCGGGCGAGGAGGTCGTCGAGGTCGTTCAGCGGGCCGAAGGTGGCACCCGGGGGCGGCGCGAAACATCGGCCACCTGGCTGATAGTGCCGCCAGACTGTGGAGGTGACGGACCCACGACCGAGCCCGGCAGCTGCCCCCTCGATCCTGCCGGCCGGGACGGCAACGTTCCTGCTCACCGACGACCGGCGCGAGCCAGTGGACGCGTTCGCCGCTCCCGCCGCGGCGGTGGCGGCCGCCCTCGACATCCAGCGGGCGCGGGCGGTGCCCGGACTCCACCCGGGTCCCCGCATCGGGCTGCACACCGGCGAGGCGCAGCTTCGCGACGATCGCTCCTACACCGGTCCAGCGGTGCAGCGCGGCACCCGGCTGCGCGATCTGGCGCACCCCGGTCAGACCCTGCTGTCGTCGACCACGGCGTCCCTCGTCGCCGACGATCTCCCCCCGGGGGCCTGGCTGGCCGACCTGGGCACCCATCGGCTGCGTGACCTGTCCCGGCCGGAGAGGGTGTTCGAGCTCCGCCACGCCGACCTCCCCCTCGAGCACCCGCCGCTGCGATCCCTCGACGAGCTGGTCAACAACCTCCCGGTCCAGCTCACGAGCTTCGTGGGCCGGGCGGAAGAGCTGGCGGACGTCGCCGCGCTCCTGGACAAGGAGCGGCTCGTGACGCTCACCGGCGCCGGCGGCTCGGGCAAGACGAGGCTCGCCCTGCAGGCCGCCGCCGAGCGCGCCGACAGCTGGCGCGACGGGGTGTGGTGGGTCGACCTGGCCCCGGTCACCGATCCCGCCCTGGTCGCCGAGTTGCTGGCCTCGACGCTCGGCGTGCTGGTGGAGCCGGTCGGCGGGCCGCTGCGGGCGCTGACGCTGCAGCTGCGCGACCGGCACCTGCTCCTGTGCCTGGACAACTCCGAGCACCTGCTCGACGCCAGCGCCGAGGTGGCCGAGTCCCTGCTGCGCTCGTGCCCGGAGGTGTCCGTGCTGGTGACCAGCCGGGAGCCGCTCGGGGTCACCGGCGAGACCGTGTGGCGGGTCCCGTCGCTGGCGGAGGACGAGGCGGTGACGCTGTTCGCCGAGCGGGCGAGCCGCGTCCGCCCGTGGTTCACGGTCGACGCCACGACCGGGGCCGCCGTACGCACGGTGTGCCGGCGCCTCGGCGGGATCCCCCTCGCCATCGAGCTCGCCGCCGCATGGCTGCGGACGCTGACGCCGGCGCAGATCGCCGCCGGGCTCGACGACCGCTTCCGGCTGCTGGTTCGGGGACCCCGGGGCGTCCTCCCCCGCCAGCGGACTCTGCTGGGGTCGATCGACTGGAGCCACGACCTGCTCGACGAGACCGACCGGACGGTGTTCCGCCGCCTCGCCGCCTTCCCCGGCGGCTTCGCCCTCGACGCGGCGCGGGCCGTCTGCGCCGGCGGGCCGGTAGCCGGGCCCGACGTCCTGGGCGCCCTCGGCCGCCTCGTCGACAAGTCGCTGGTGGCCGTCGACGAACCGGTTGACGACGACGACGGCGAGGCCCGCTACCGGCTGTTGGAGACGATGCGCCAGTACGCCTTTGAGCGGCTCGAGGCGGCCGGCGAGACGGCCTCCACCCTGGACCGCCACCTCGACCACTTCCTGGCGCTGGCCGAGGCCGCCGGGCCCGAGCTGGAGGGTCCCGGTCAGGACGCCTGGCTCGCTCGGCTGGAGGCCGAGCACGACAACCTGCGTGCCGCGCTGGACTGGGCGCTCTCGCTCCCCGACGCGGAGCGCGGGCGGCGCCTCGCCTCCCCGGTGTTCTGGCTCTGGTTCCGGCACGGGCATGCCCAGGAGGGCCTGGACTTCCTGCGGCGGGCGATCGAGCGGACGCCGGAGGATCGGTCGGGCCTCCAGGCCACCCTGTTGATCGATGCCGCCGCGCTGGGCCAGGCCAGCGGGCAGTTCGGGCTGATCGTCGAGTACGCCGAGCGGGCCCTCGACATCGCCACCGCCAACGCCGACGATCGCACCCGGGGGATGTGCCTCCACCTTCTGGGCGTCGTGCAGTTCTACCTGGACCCGGACGCCGCCGCCGAGCTGTGGGCGGAGGCGGGGCGCTGCGCCGAGGCCACTGGCGACGCCTTCACGGCTGACAGCGTCGTGGTCCTGCAGGGGTCCGTCCTGTGCACCCGCGACCGGCACGAGGCGGCCCGCCCCCTGCTCCAGGAGGGGCGCGAACGCTGCCTGCGCCGCAACGACCGCACGTTCGCCGCCCTGGCGCTCAACTACCAGGACGACACGGCGCTGCTCACCGGCGACGTCGCCGCGGCGGTGCAGCTCGCCCGGCAGGCGCTGCGGGTCGCCGAGCCGCTGGGCGACTACTACGCCGTGGGCCTCGCCACGCTCCACCTCGCGTTCGCCACGGCGGTGGCGGGCGACATCGCCGCCGCGCAGCGGCTCATGGAGCCGGTCGTGCGCTCGGTCGAGGGTGCCGAGGACGCCTACGTCCCGAGGCTGGGCGCCGTGATGGGCAAGCTGTGCCTGTGGAACGGCGACACCCCCGAGGCCGTGGAGTGGTTCGAGCGGGACGTGCGGGACGTGGGGCCCATGGCCGACAGCCTCATCACCGCCCGGGCGCTGCCCGGGCTCGCCGCGGCGCTGCGGCGCCTCGGCCGGCGGGACGAGGCCCGCGCCCGCGTCGAGCGCGCCCTGACCCTCGCCCGCAAGCTGGACGTCCCCCATCTCGTGGCCGAGGCGCTGGAGCAGGCGGCGTTCCTCGCCCTCGCCGAGGCTCCGTCGCGGACGGGCGAGGCCGAGGACCTCCACCACGAAGCCCTGGCGGTGCGGGTGGATCGCGGGCTGCGAACGTTCATGGTCGACAGCCTCGACGCTCTCGCCGGCCTGGCGGCGCGGGCCGAGAGCTTCGTCGAGGCCGCCCGCCTGCTCGCCGCCAGCGGCGCCGCTCGCCGGGCGATGGGCTATCCCCGCCGGCCCTGTGATCGGGCGGAGCACGCCGCCCTCGTCGCCTCGCTGCGCGGCGCGCTCGGTGACAACGGGTTCGCCGACGCCTCGCAGCGCGGCGCCGCCCTCCCGCTCGACGAGGCCGTCGCCTACGCCCGCCGCGCCCGCGGGACCCGGGGCCGCCCGTCCGCCGGCTGGGCCAGTCTCACCCCGACCGAGCTCGACGTCGTTCGCCTCGTCGCCGACGGCCTGACCAACCCCGAGATCGGTGCCCGCTTGTTCATGAGCCGCGCCACCGTCAAGACACACCTCTCACACGTCTACGCCAAGCTCCGCATCGCCAACCGGGTCGAGCTGGCGGCGCTCGCCAGTGCCCAGGCCCCGACCGGCGACGCCTCGGGCGGTTCGCCCTCCCCCTAACGCGGGGCGAGGTCGCGGACCGCCTGGCGCGTGTCGACGCCGAACGGGAGCAACGCCAGGGCCGGCGTGGTCACCCCGTTGGCGACGTAACGCTGGATGTGCTCGCGGCACGCCTCCGGCGTGCCCCAGACGATCAGGTCGTCGACGACCTCGTCGGGGATGGCGGCCAGGGCCCCCCTGCGGTCGCCTTCCTTCCACAGGCGCCACATCTCGCCGAGCTGTTCGCTGCGCCCCAGCCACTCGTGAAAGGCGGCGTAGACGGGCACGTTGAGATACGCGGCGATGGCGTAGCGTCCCATGCCCCGCACGGTGTCGGCGTCGTCGGTGGGGGCGACGAAGATGCGGGCCACGATCTCGCGGGATGCCCCGCCGGCGGCGTCCTGCACGATGGGGGCCACGGTGGCCACGTCGTCGGCCGACAGCCAGTTGATGATGGCGCCGTCGCTCTCGCGGCCCGCCAGGCGCAGCATGCCCTCCCGCAGCGCCGCCACGAGGATCGGCACCGGCTCGGGCGGCACGACACCCAGCTTGAACCTCCGCACGGAAAACGTCTCGTACTCGGCCGTCACCTTGTCCCCCGTCAGCGCCTGGCGCAGGAAGCGCACCATGTCGCGGGTGCGCTCGTAGGGCCGGTCGAAGGGGATGGCGTTCCAGCCCTCGACGATCACGTTGGACGACGTTCCCACCCCCAAGGCGCACCTTCCCGGCGCCGCCTGGGCCAGCGAGCCCACGCTCTGGGCCAGGCACCCCGGCCCCCGGGTGAACGCCGGCACGATGGCCGTGCCCAGCCGCAGCGACGGCGCCCACGCGGAAGCCAGCGCCAGCGGGGTGAAGGCGTCGGCGCCGTTGGCCTCGGACGACCAGACGTCCGTGTACCCCAGGTCGGCCAGCTCCACGATCCGGTCGCGCTGCTGATGGAGCGGGGCGTCGTCGAACGGGATGGTCATGCCGTAGCGCTGCATGACCCGGATGCTGCCATACCGGGCCCGGCGCGGCCCCTATCCCCGCATACGGACGATGGTCGACTGGCTGCCGGTGGCCAGCAGGGTCCGGTCCTCGGCCCACAGGTGCACGACACCGTGGCCGAGCCCGTGGGCGACGGCGTGGATGCGGATGTCGACGAGCACCCACTCGGTCGGCACCAGCCGGTAGACGCGCAGGGTGTTGTCCAGGCTGCTGTTGCCGCCGCCCGTCTGGCCGAGCGCCTGACCGAGACCGAACGGCACGTAGTCGCCGAGGATGGCCAGGCTGGCGCCCGACGACAGGTCGAGCAGGTCGGGCACACGGGCCCACAGGGCGGAGCGGCCGTCGGGCACGGGACGCCCGTCCAGCTCGTCCCAGCCGCGGCCGTTGGCCAGGCGGACGTCCATCCGGTCGTGGATCGACTCGCCGCCGGGGTTGCGGGGCGGCCGGGCGGCGCACTCCTGGGGAGGGCGCACGTCGGGCGGAGTGGCCCAGACCCCGTCGCCGTCGAAGTGACGGGTGCCGAGCGCGGCGTTGACCGTGAGGACCTCTTTGTCGGCCACGTGGCCGACCGCCCGGGCCTGCGTGACGCTGATGCCCCTCGCCGCCAGCGTGACGTCGATGTCGAGCACTGACGGTGGCCGGGCGTACGACAGGTACTGGGCGGTCGCCCAGATCACCGGGCGTTGGCTGGTCTCCTCCATGGCGGCGATGGCGGCGCCCAGGGCGCACCCGCCGAACAGGAAGGGGGCGCCGGTCGAGATGCCGGGCGTCACGGGCAGGACCCAGCGCATGGGATTGTGCGTGGACTGCAGTCCGAGCCACTTGCGGGCGTCCATCGGGGGGCGACACTAGGTGGCTCGGCATCGCCCGACGCCAACCGACAGACTGGCGGGCCATGAGCGACACCCCGTCAGACGCGCCATGGCAGCACGACGCCTCCTCGCTCGTCGAGGCCTTCCGGTCCGGCGAGCGCAGCCCCAAGGAGGAGCTCGAGGCCGTCTTCGCGGCCATCGACCGCAGCGCCCTCAACGCCCTGTCCTTCGTCGACACCGAGGGTGCTCGGGAGGCGGCGGCCGAGACCGACGCATCGCTGCCGTTCGGCGGGGTGCCGATCGGGGTCAAGGAGCTGGAGCCCGTCGTGGGCTGGCCGCAGACCGACGCCAGCCTGGTGTTCGCCGACAGGGTGGCCGATCACACGATCACGATGGTGCGCCGGTTGGAGGACGCCGGCGTCGTCAAGGCGGCCCAGACCACTTCCAGCGAGTTCGGCGGCCTCAACGTCAGCGTCACCAAGCTCCACGGCGTCACCCACAACCCCTGGCAGCCGGGCCGCACGGCCGGCGGGTCGTCGGGCGGCTCCGCCGCGGTCGTCGCCGGCGGGCTGCTGCCCATCGCCACCGGCAGCGACGGCGGCGGCTCGATCCGCATTCCCGCCGGGTTCTGCGGGTTGGTGGGGATGAAGGGCACGGCGGGCCGTGTGCCCCGCGGCCCCCGCACGGAGATCGC
>DASQUY010000489.1:0-6011 GCA_035641055.1 Acidimicrobiales bacterium
CCCGCCGATGACGTACACGCCGGGGTAGCGGCGCTCCCACCTCCCCGTCGTCAGCCGCCGGCTGATCATGCGATCGCTCATGCCAGCCGCGAGGATCTGCGAGCGGCCCACGACACCGCCCTGCTGGCGGGCCAGGGCGAGTATGGCGGCTTCTGAGGTCTTCCCCATGAGGGTGCAGTATGGCCAGTACCTGTGACAATCTTCGGCTGCCTAACCGTGCTTCATGTAGTCTGCTATTCACTCCGGTAGCAGGTTGAGGCCATAGCGACCATCCGGGTCGGTTATTTCCTCGACCTCCCGGGAGGGTGGGTTATTTCCTCGGCGTAGTGTCGGCCCGGGGTCCGACCCGTTGCGACCCGTGGCTACCGGTTGAACCGGTCGAGGTGGGCGCTGACGACGGGGAACACGTCACGGTGGGCGTCGCGGCCGATCAGGGCGTCGAGGTGCGCGTAGCCGGGCAGCACCACACGCTCGTACAACGACGGGTCGTTGGCGCCCTGCAGCCAGCGCAGCGTCCGCAGGCTGCCCTCGGGATGGAAGATGTAGTTGCGCTCGCCCTGCACCAACAGGATCGGCAGCCGCAACCGCTCGGGGTGGCTCAGGTAGACGTCGGTCCCGTCGGCAGTCACCGCCCGGCGGGCCTGCACGATCCGGGCGCAGTGCTCGAGCGCCCGCAGGTTGCCGACACCGAACATGTCGTCGAGCCGGTCGTGCGTGGCGTCGTTGAGCTGGTCGTGCGTGTGCGTGCAGCCGTAGATGGCGTTGATCCAGCGGCAGACCGGCTTCGAGCAACGCTCGCCCGCCGGCATCGGCACGGCGCGCAACCCGACGTCGAGCAGCTTCAGCGCCACCGACCCACCCGTGAACGGGGCCACCCACCGCAGCCCCAGCCGGCCGAGCAGCGGCCCGACGCCCAGCGCGGCCTTCGCCTGGTTGAGCAGGGAGGTGACCGGGTGCAGCGTGACCTGCATGCACACGGCCGACCGCACGTCGGCCAGACCCGCCGCCAGCGCCATCATCAGCGACGCCGACCCGAAGCAGTGCCCCACCGCCTGCACGCTGGAGGCCCCGGTCACCCTGAGCACCTCGGCCACCGCCGCCGGCCAGTCCTGGGTGGCGATGTCGTCGAAGGTGAACGACGTGCGCGCCGAGGCCAGGTCGATGCCGGCCCGGTAGTCGAACAGCCAGACGTCGTAGCCCTTCGCCACCAGGTGCTCGGTGAGGTTGGTGTCCGTGGTGCCGCCGATGAACGACATCGCGGACATCCCGAACCCCGGCGCCAGCAGCACCGGTCCCCGCCGTCCGCCCTCGTAGCGGGTGAGGCGCAACCAGGCGTCGTCGCCGAGGTCGTTGCCGTCGTGCCACCGGCCCGCGGCGTCGCACCAGCGGGGCTCGGCGGCCGGCAGCCGCAGCGGCCGGGTGCCGTCGCCCGTCGGCGGCACGGGGGCCGCCGGCGCCGCCGGGAAGTCGCCGACCCCGTCGAGCGGTCCGTCGTACACCGTGGCGAGCCCTCGCAGGAACTGCGCCGAGAACCGGGTCAGCCAGCGGGCCTGCTCCAGCGCACCGTCGACGCCGGTGATCCGCATCGTGGTGAGCTGGCGGGCGAAGTCGGCGGGTCCCAGCCGCACGACGCCGGCGACGCCGACTCCGGGGTGGTCGGCGCCGCCGGTGATCGTGACATGGAGCGTGGTCGTGTCGCTCCAGGCGTCGAACCCCGACCGGTCGTGCAGGTACTTCGTGCCCTCGAAGGCGAACTCCCGGCCGTCCTCGGCGACGAGCCGCATCGAGTAGCGCATGTGCCAGGTGTCGACGTGCGTGGGGTCCTCCTGCAGCAGGCGGAAGGTCCCGTCGGCGACCCGCAGGCGCTGGGGGGACAGCACCGGAGCCGTCACGGTGCCGGCGAGCCGCCCGGGGGTGGCGGGATCGTCCAGCAGCGCCTCGAGGTCGTCGATGACCACGGTGAGCACGAACTCGAGCGGCGTGCCGTCCGCCCGCCCGCGGCGCTCGCCGGCGACCGGATCGCCGTCCGCGGACGGCGCCGCCCACCCCGCCATGCGCTCGGTGAAGGTGATCCCCGGACGCGGGATGGCGGGGGTGGACGGGCCCGGATCAGGGGGAGTCGACCCGGCGCCCGCCCAGCCCCGCGCGGCGGCCAGGAGATCGCACGCCCGCTCGGCCAGCGCCGAGATGGTGAGCAGGGGGTTGACCGCCAGCGGCCGCGGCACGACCGCCCCGTCCATCACGAGGAGGCCGTCGTGCACCTCGCCGTCGCTGCCCGTGAACACCCGGCCGGCGTGGTCGACGACGCCGGTGGCGCCGTCGTCGCCCATCGGGCAGCCGCCCAGGGGATGCACGGTGACCAGGGAGTCGTGGAACATGGGCGTCGACAGCGGGTTGGGGACGAACGTGGCGCCGAGCGAGGCGCTCGCCTTCCCGAGCGCGTCGGCGTTGCGGTCGAACACCGGGCGGTCGCCCGCCCCGGTCCAGTGGACCCGGACGCCGCTGCCCTCGAGCCGCAGCTCGCCGTCGCCGGTGTCGTCGCTCATGACGAGGTAGGTCAGCGTGTCGTCGGCCGCCCCACCCCGCCGGGCCAGGACGCGCCGGGGGTGGCGGCGGAGGCGCCGTCCGAGGCGACGGGCGAAGGCCAGCGGCCCACCCCCGCCGCCGGTTTCGGCCCCCAGGGCCAACGCCGCCGGCATCAGCGCCCGCAGCGCTCCGGGGATCGCGCCCTCCTCCACGAGCAGGGACCGCGACCGGTCGGCGGTGAGGTCGACCATGCCCGTGACGGTGGGGCCGGTGGCCGTCTCGGTGGAGCCGGGACGCCGCCGGCCGCTGCCGATGCCCCGCACGGGGACCTCGGCGTCGTAGGCGAACCCCAGGACGTCGCCGTTGCCGCTGAACCGAGAGCCCAGCCGGGGGGAGACAGCTAGGCCCTCGGTACGCGACCGCGCCAGGATCTCGGTCGACCCCAGCGTTCCCGCCGCGAGCACGACGACCTCGGCGAACACGAACGACGCCGGCGAGCCCGGACGCGCGCCCCCGCCCGGGGTTTCGAAGGTGACGACCCAGCCTCGGCCCGCGTCGGCCGGGCGCACGGTACGGACCGGCGTCTCGCAGAAGATCTCGGCCCCGTGGGCCACCGCGTCGGGCAGGTAGTTGACCAGCACCGTGTTCTTGGCGTTGTGGTTGCAGCCGGCGACGCAGTCGCCGCACAGGATGCACGCCTCCTGGTGGACGCCGGCGGCGTTGGGGCCGGCCTGGAAGGTCACGTTGATGGCGGGGCGCTCCACGTCTGCGCCCAGCCCCTCGGCGGCGGTGCGCAGGGCCGCCAGCTTGGCGGGTTCGGGCCACGAGTCCGGGAGGGGCGTGGAGCCGAGCATCCGCTCGGCCCGCTCGAAGTACGGAGCCAGCACCTCGTCGCCGCAGGTCTGCAACTCGGCCGGCCAGCGCTCGTCGTCGTAGACCCAGGCCGGGGGACGCAGCGCCACGCCAGCGTTGATCAGCGAGGTGCCGCCGAGCCCACAGCCCACCACCACGCTGACCTCGTGGTCGGCGTGCAGCTCGAACAGCGCCGAGCGCCGTCCCAGCCGGCGGCGGGCGGTGCGGACCTGCAGCTGGCGGAAGGCCTGCCATGCGGTGTCCGGGTAGTCACCAGGGCGCAGCTCGCGCCCCCGTTCGAGCACGCACACCGAGCGCCCGGCCCGGGCCAGGCGCGACGCGGCGATCGCTCCCCCATAGCCGCTGCCCACGACCACCACGTCGTACCGCTCGCGCAGGCGGGTGACGGGTAGTGACAACGGCGCCGTCTTGTGCTCTTTCATTCTCCCCCAGCCCCTCTGATCGTCACTGTGGTCGGTCGCGCAAGTGGGCCGGCCCCGCCGCAGGCCGACCCACTGCCGGGCATCCGTCGTGACCTTCCCGTAATCGCCACGATCTTCCGCCACGATCTGTCGGCTGGGAGGCACGTCGTCTGCTCCGTGCCGGCCATGATGCGCGACCCCGCGCAACAGCCGCGCAACGCCGGGGCCGAACCCCTAACCACCCCAGGTTCGCGGGTGGAGGGGTGGCAGACTCTCCCGGGAGGTGGCACGTGCGCCTGGAGATCACGCTCATCGGTGACGTCGCGGTCCGCGGCGCCGACGGAGACGCCGGTCGGTCGCTGGCCGGGGCGAACCCCCGGGCCGCGCTGGCGCTCCTGGCGCTGGAGCGCGTCCAGGGCGTGACCCGTGAACGCCTCGCCGAGGTCCTGTGGCCGGACCGCCTGCCTGCGACCTGGGACTCGGCCCTGCGCATGGTCGTGACCCGGGTGCGGTCGTTCCTGAGGTCGGTCCTGCCGCCGGGGGCGCCCGACCCGATCGTCGCCGAGCGCGGACGCTACCGGTTGCGGCTTCCCGACGACGTCGAGGTGGACGTCGACGTCGAGGACGCCGAGCAGGCGCTCGCCGAGGCCGGGCGCGCCCTCGTCTCGGGTGATCCGGTCGAGGCTCGACGGCGCGCCGACCACGCCGTGTCCCGCCTGCGCGGTCCCTTCCTGCCCGGCCGCCACGGCGGATGGGTCGACGAGCAGCGTGACCGCCTCTCCGTCCGGCTGGTGGCGGCGCTCGAGGAGGTGAGCCGGGCGGCCGTCGCCGACGACGACCCGCGAGCGGCGTTGGCCGCCGCCGACGAGGCGGTCCAGCGGGCGCCCCTGCGTGAGACGGCGCACCGGGCCCGCATGGCCGCCCACGCCGCCGCCGGCAACCGGGGCGAGGCGCTCCGCGCCTACCAGCGGCTGCGCCGGGTCCTGGCCGAGGAGCTCGGCGTCGACCCCGACGCCGAGACCGAGGCCGCGTACCTCGAGCTCCTGGGGCCGGCCCCACCGTCCCGCCCCTCGCGCCCCGCTCAGGCCGTCCGCCAGGGACCGTCCGCCGGTCCCGACCCGTCACCCTTCGTCGGCCGCGAGGGCGAGCTGGCGCAGCTCGGCGCCGCCTGGGACCGGGCGGCGGCGGGCGCCCGCCACCTCGTGGTCGTCACCGGCGAGGCGGGCATCGGCAAGACGCGGCTCGTCACGGAGGCCGCCCGGCGCGTGTCCGGCGAGGGCGCGCTCGTGCTGTTCGGCCGCTGCGACGAGGAGGCGATCGTGCCCTACCAGCCGATCGTCGAGGCCCTCGATGGCCTGGTGAGCGCCATCCCCGCCGACGAGCTGGCGATGCTCGACGACGAGGCCCGGGCCGAGCTGGCGGCCGTGCTCCCCTCCCTCGACGCGCCCCGCCGGATGACCCGGCCCGCGGGGCCCGCCGGCCTGTTCGAGGCGGTCACCACCCTGGTGGCATCGGTGGCGCGGGAGCGCCCGGTGCTGCTGGTGCTCGACGACCTCCAGTGGGCCGACCGCGACACCCTGCTGCTGGTCCGCCACCTGCTGCGCCGGGCCGGCGAGGCCCCGGTGCTCGTGGTCGCCATCTCGCGTGACCACGACGTGGCCTCCGGGCACGTGCTCGGGGACGTCGTGCACGCCCTCGAGCGCGACGGCTGGGTGCGCCGCCTGCCCCTGCGGGGTCTGGGCGAGCCCGACGTGCGGACCCTCCTGCACCGGGCCGAGGTCGCGCCCGGAGACGAGGCGGCGCTGGCCCGGCGGCTGGTGACCGAGACCGCCGGCAATCCCTTCCTCGTCACGGAGCTGCTCCGAGGGCCGAGCGTCCGGGACCCCGACCGACCCATCCCCCCGAGCGTCCACGAGCTCGTCGCTCACCGCCTGGCGCGCCTCGACGCTCCCACGGTGGAGCTCCTGCGAGCCGGCGCCGTGGCCGGCACGCGCTTCGAGCTCGACCTGGTGGCCGCCTGCGCCGGGCTCGACGAGGGCACCATGCTCGACGCCCTGGACGCCGCCCTCGACTCGGGGCTCGTCGCCGAGGAATCCCCCGAGCGCTACCGCTTCCCCCACGACATCGTCCGCCGCACGCTGGCCGCCCAGCTCAGCGGCGCCCGGCGCCGGGCGCTGCAGGCTCGGCTGGCCGACGTGATCGAAACCCGGA
>DASQUY010000490.1:0-2108 GCA_035641055.1 Acidimicrobiales bacterium
CCTCAACACCGCCGGCATCAGCCTGGTGACCGCCGGCGTGGCCGTGGCCCTGCTGCTCCCGCTCGCCTACCTGTCGGCCCGCCACCGCGCCCCGGCGGCAGACGTCGCCAACGGGCTCGTGGCGACCGGCTTCGCCCTGCCCGCGCTCGTGGTGGCGCTCGCCGTGGTGTTCTGGAGCCTCCAGCTGCCCGAGGCCTGGGGCCTCTACCAGAGCTTCGCCATGCTGGTGTTCGCCTACGTCGTGCACCTGGGCGTGCAGTCGCTGCGCGCCGCGCAGGTGGCGGTGGGATCGGTGCCCCGGCGGTTGGACGAGTCCGCCCGCATGCTCGGCGCCGGCCGCGCCCGGCGCTTCGCCACGATCGACCTGCCGCTCATGCTGCCCGGCCTCGCCGCCGGCGGGGGGCTGGTGCTGCTGTCGACGATGAAGGAGCTGCCCATCACGCTGCTCACCGCGCCCCTCGGCTTCGAGACCCTGGCCACCCGCATCTGGGAGGACGCCGAGGCGCTGTTCCTCGCCGAGGCCGGCCTGGCGAGCCTGGTGCTCGTGGCGGTGTCGGGGATCCTCACCTGGCTCCTCGTGGTCCGTCGCACGGAGCGTTTGGCGTAATGGCCGGCCTCACGACCCGAGGCAATGGGTTCCACGGCACCGAGCCGGAGGTCATAGGTTCCGAATCTGGAACCCATGACCTCGCCCTCCGCGCGGGGGAACCTATTGCCTCGGGTCGTGCTGGTCGGTGGGCCGGACCGTCCTGGGTGCGGCGGCCGGTCGGGGCGGCGGCCCTCGTCGGGATCGTCGTGGCCGCTTGGGGGATGGTCGCCATCCCCGCCCGGGCCACGAACGGCACGCTCACGACCGCCGACGAGCCGCAGTACCTGCTCACCGCCCTGAGCCTGTTCGAGGATCGCAACCTCAACATCGACGACGAGCTCGCCGAAGCTCGCTTCGCCCCGTTCCACGAGCTCGACCTGCCGGTCCAGACCGAGGTTCTCGACGACGGCCGCCAGGTGAGCCCCCACGATCCGCTGCTGCCGGCGATCCTGGCCGTGCCCATGGGGCTCGGGGGGTGGGCGGCGGCCAAGGCGACGCTGGCAATCCTCGCCGGGGCGCTGGCGGCGCTGCTGACGTGGACCGCCCACCGGCGCTTCGCCGTGCCGCTCGGCGTGGCCGCCGGGACCGTCCTGGCCTTCGGCGTCACGGCGCCCCTGTCGGCCTACGCCACTCAGGTGTACCCGGAGCTGCCCGCCGCCGTGGCGGTGACCGTCGCCATCGCCGCCCTCACCGGCCGCCGCCACGGCACCCTCCTCGTGTTCGGGGTGGCGGTTGTGGCCCTGCCGTGGCTGGGCGTCAAGTACGCGCCCGTCGCCGCCGCGCTCGTGGCGGTCGCGGTGGGGATGCTCGTGCGCGAGCGGCGCGCCCGCGCCGCCGTCACGCTGGCGGCGTCGCTCGCGCTCGCCGGCGCCGCCTACCTCGTCGCCCACCGCCTGCTCTACGGCGGCTGGACCGTCTACGCCGCCGGCGACCACTTCACCGGGGGCGAGCTGACCGTGATGGGCGGCGACCCCGACTACGCCGGGCGCTCCCAGCGGCTCGCCGGCCTGCTGCTCGACCGGGGCTTCGGGCTGGCGGCGTGGATGCCGGGCTACCTGCTGGCGGTTCCCGCCCTGGCGGCGTTCGTGCGGCGGCGCCCTGCGGGGTGGTGGGCGCTGGTGGTGCCGCTCGCCGCCGGCTGGGCGACGGCGACGTGGGCCGCCCTCACCATGCACGGCTGGTGGTGGCCGGGCCGCCAGGTGGTCGTGGTGGTCCCGTGCCTCGTGTTGGCGGTCGCGTGGTGGGCCGGCCGGCTGCGGGTGGTGCGCGCCGCCGTCGCCGCGGCCGCCGCGTTCGGCGCCCTGGCGTGGGGCTGGCTGGTGGTCGAGGTGCTGGCTCGGCGGAGCACGCTCGTCGTCGACTTCGAGACGACGACCAACCCCGCCTACCGGGCGTGGCGTGCCCTGCTCCCCGACTACCGCAACCCGGACACCGGTGACTGGCTCGTGCAGGCCGTCTGGCTCGTCGTGCTGGGGGCGCTGGCGGCGGGGGCGCTGGTGGGGCCGCTGGCGGTCAGGCC
>DASQUY010000491.1:0-3496 GCA_035641055.1 Acidimicrobiales bacterium
CCGTCCTCGGAACGGCCGAGCTCCGCGACCTCGGCCGCCGGTCCCTCCGGGAGGAGGGCCGCCGTCCCCACGCTCACGGCCCCGAGCACGCCGATGGCCTCGTGGCACCGGTGGGGGATGAAGGTGCGGGTGGCGAGAGCGCCGCCGGCGCGCGGCGGCGCCACCAGAGTGAGCTTGGGCACCGTCGCCTCCGACACGTCGCCGAGGTGCATGAGCGGCCCGGCCGCCAGCCGCACCCGCTCGAGCGTCCGGCGCAACGCCCCGTTCGCCTCCAGCTCGGCGCACGCCTCGTAGCCGGTGACGCCCAGGTCGCCAGCGCGCAGGACCACCACAGGCATGCCGTTGTCGATCAGCGTCACGGCGAGGCCGTCCACCTCGTCGACCGCCCGGCCGGTGGGCAGGAGCGCGCCGCACGCCGACCCGGCCACCCCCTCGAAGTCCAGCCGGATCGGGGCGGCCGTACCGGGGACACCCGAGATCGCCACCGGGCCGTCGTAGCGGGGCCGCCCCCCGCACAGCGGCACCGTGGCGGTCGCCACCCCGCCGGTGTTGAGCATCCCGATGCGGATCCTCGCTGACTCGCCCTCGGGCGTCGGCACCAGGCCGCGTTCGAGCGCGAAGGGCGCCACGCCGGCGAGCAGGTTGCCGCAGTTCTGGCGGTCGGTCACCACCGCCTCGTCGACGACCACCTGCAGAAAGTGGTACTCGACATCGGCGTCGCCGCCCGTTCCCGGACCGCCCGGCCCCACCACCGCGACCTTGCTCGTGAGGGGATGGGCGCCGCCCATGCCGTCGATCTGCCTCCTGTCCGGCGAGCCCATGATTCGCAGCAGCAGCTCGTCGCGGGCGGCGTCCTCGGCGGGCAGGTCGTCGGCCAGGAAGTAGAGGCCCTTCGACGTCCCGCCCCGCATCACCATGCACCGGACGCCGTCACCCATGCGGCTAGTGTGCACGCCATTGACTTTGCGCGCAATCGTGGTGACAATCGTGCGCGTTCACGAAGGGGGACCAACATGAGGGGACGGACCAGGATCCTGGCCGGGGCGGCGGTGCTGGCGCTGGTGGCCGCGGCCTGCGGGGACGATGACGACGACGAGGCCGAAGCACCGGAGGAGGAGGCCGAGGCGCCCGCCGAGGGCGAGGAGCCGACGGGTGAGCCGATCACGATCGGGGTGCTGACGTCGATCACCGAAGAGTTCTCGCCGTGGGGCCTGCAGGTGCGCGATGGGATGCAGCTCGCGGTCGACGACATCAACGCCGAGGGCGGCGTCGACGGGCGCCCGCTCGAGCTGGAGATCGCCGACGACCAGAACGTCCCGGAAGAGGGGGTGAGCGGCATCGAGGGCCTCATCGAGGAGGAGGTGGTGGCGATCGGTGGCGTCATCTCGAGCGCCGTCGGCGCGGCGACGGCGCCCATAGCCGAGGACGCGGAGACGCCGCTGTTCCTCGTCAAGGCTGGCTCCGAGGCGATCCTCACGCGGGACAGCCGCTACACCTTCCGCACCTGCCTGCCGGCGGCGCCGATGGTGGCCGGGCCGATCGCCCAGTTCGCCGAGGAGGAGGGGTTGACCCGGGTCGGCGCCATCATCGCCGACTACGCCTGGGGCCAGGCGTTCGCCGCCGCTGCCGAGGAGGAGTTCGACGCCCTCGAGGGCGTAGAGCTGCAGCTCGAGACGGCGCCGGTCGAGGAGCAGGACTTCACGCCGTTCCTGCGGAACCTCCAGGAGTTCGACCCGGAGCTGTTGCTGGCGACCGGGCACCCGCCCGGGTCCGGGCCGATCACGGTGCAGTCGCAGGACCTCGGCCTCGACGTCGACGTCACGGGCGCCTGGTCGGTACTGCCGCTGGTCGTGGAGGGCGCCGGCGACGCTGCTACCGGCCGTTACGCCGACTTCGACTGCGCCGACTACGAGAGCGAGGAGTACCAGGAGCTCGCCCGGCGGTACCTCGAGATGTCGGAAAACACGTTCATGGACGACGACGCCGTCGCCGGCTACGGGATCGTCACGATGGTCGCTCAGGCGGTCGAGGAGGTCGGCGACGACCCGGTGGCCGTCGCCGAGTACCTCCACGAGCAGACCTTCGACGACCTGCCCGGCTACGCCTTCGACATGAGCTGGACCGACTGGGGTGAGCTCGCCACCGCCCAACCGATCTTCACCGTGATCGGTGAGGGCCCGGCACCCGAGGGGGTCAACGAGGGCGGGGACTGGTACCCCGAGACGCTGAGCCAGTCCGAGCCGCTGGAGCCCTTCGAGCCCGCGGAGTGACGGGCCGACGGCCGGCACGCCCGTGACGATCCTCGAGCTCACCGAGATCGAGAAGCGCTTCGGCGGGCTGCCGGCCGTGGACGGGGTGTCGTTGAGCGTCGACGAGGGCGAGATCGTCGCCCTCGTCGGCCCCAACGGCGCCGGCAAGACCACGCTGCTCCGCACGGTGATCGGGCTCGAGTCGCCGACGTCGGGCACGATCCGGTTCCTCGGCGCGGACATCACCCGTCTGCCGGCGCACCGGACCCGCCGGACGGGCATCTCGATGGTGCTCCAGACCCCGCGGCCGTTCGCCGCCCTGACGGTGCGCGAGAACGTGGCGCTGGGGGCGCTGCTCGGCTCGGTCGGCGGGCGGGTCACCGAGGCCGAGGCGCTCGAGCGGGCGGACGAGGCGCTCGGGTTCGTCGGCCTGGCCGAGCGGGCCGGCGACGGGGTCGGCACGCTGAACCTCCACGAGCAGCGGTTCCTGGAGTTGGCCCGGGCGCTCGCGGGGCGGCCCCGCCTGCTGTTGCTCGACGAGGTGATGGCGGGCCTCAACGACACCGAGCTGCGGGCGTCCATCGACATCGTGCGGACCGCCCGCGACCGGCTGGGGGTGACGGTGATCTGGGTGGAGCACGTGATGAAGGCGGTGATGAGCCTCGCCGAGCGCGTCGCCGTGCTGAACTTCGGCCGACTCGTCGTGGACGGCACACCGGACGAGGCGATGCGCCACCCCGAGGTCGTCGCCGCCTACCTCGGCACCGACGGGGCGAACGGGGACGATGCTCCAGGTCGCTGAGCTGTCCGCCGGCTACCTGGGCGAGGACATCGTCCACGGGGTGTCCTTCGCGGTCGCCGAAGGCGAGGCGGTGGCGGTGATCGGCTCGAACGGGGCGGGCAAGACAACGTTGTTCCGGGCCGTCTGCGGGCTCCTGCCGGCCTCGCGGGGTACGGTCACCTTCGACGGCCAGCGGATCGCCGGAGGTCGCGCCCACGGCACCGCCCGGCGGGGACTGGCCTACGTGCCCGCGGGCCGTCACCTTTTCCCGGAGATGACGGTGAACGAGAACCTCGACCTCGGTGCCTACCCCCGGCGGCCGCAGCCGGAGAGACGCAGGCTGGTGCACGACCTGTTCCCGCGTCTGGCCGAGCGGGCCCGTCAGCGGGCCGGCACCCTCAGCGGCGGTGAGCAGCAGATGCTGGCCGTCGGCCGGGCGCTGATGTCGAACCCCCGCATGCTGCTG
>DASQUY010000492.1:0-4059 GCA_035641055.1 Acidimicrobiales bacterium
GTGGGGCTTGCCTCCCCCACGGCCGCGCGGTGTCAGGAGAGGCGTTCCAGGACCATCGCCATGCCCATGCCGCCGCCGACGCACATCGTCTCCAGGCCGAAGGTCTTGTCCTTCGCCTGCAGGCCGTTGATCAGCGTGCCGGTGATGCGGGCGCCGGTCATGCCGAACGGGTGGCCGAGCGCGATCGCGCCGCCCTTCACGTTGAGCTTCTCGAGCGGGATGTCCAAGTGCCGCATCGAGGGCAGCACCTGGGCGGCGAACGCCTCGTTGATCTCGACGAGGTCGATGTCGTCGATGGTCATGCCGGCACGTTTCATGGCCTGGCGCGACGCCTCGATGGGGCCGAGCCCCATGATCTCGGGGTTGAGACCGGTGACGCCGGACGACACGACCCGGGCGAGCGGGGTGAGGCCCAGCTCGGCGGCCTTCGTGTCGCTCATCACGATGACGGCGGCGGCGCCGTCGTTGAGCGGGCAGGCGTTGCCGGCCGTGACCTCGCCGTCGGGACGGAACGCCGGCTTCAGCTCCGCCAGCTTCTCGACGGTGGTGCCCGGCCGCGGCCCGTCGTCCTTGGCGACGACGGTGCCGGACGGCGTGGTGATGGGCGTGATCTCGCCCTCCCAGTAGCCGTTCTCCTGGTTGGCCACGGCCCGCTGCTGGGACAGGGCGGCGAACTCGTCCATCTCCTTCCGGCTCACGCCCTCGGCGAGGCGCACGTTCTCGGCGGTCTGGCCCATGGCGATGTAGATGTCGGGCAGCCCGTCGGGCGGCTCCCACGAGTCGGCGCCGTTGGTTCGCTCGGCCGTGCGGGCCTGGGCGTCGGCGAAGACCGGGTTGGGGGGGCCGTCGTCGGCCATGCCGTTGGCGTACCGGCTGACGGTCTCCACGCCGGCGCTGACGAAGGCGTCGCCCTCGCCGGCCTTGATGGCGTGGGCCGCCATGCGGATCGTCATCAGCGACGACGAGCAATAGCGGTTGACGGTCACACCGGGCACGTCGGGCATCCCCGCGAGGATGGCGACCACCCGGGCGATGTTGTTCCCGGACTCGCCCCCCGGCTGGCCGCACCCCATCAGCACGTCGTCGACCGAATGGGGGTCGAGCTGAGGAACCTGCTCGAGCGCCGCCTTGACGACGCTGGTGGCCAGGTCGTCCGGCCGGCACTCGACCAGCGACCCCTTCATGGCCCGGCCGACTGGGCTCCGGGCCGTCGACACGATGACGGCTTCAGGCATTGTGACTCCTTGTGGCTTGGGGGTCGGGGTGGGCGTGGTGGCGAGGGTGCTCGTGGCTTCCACGGGTCTCGAGCCACCGGCGGAAGCCGGCGGCATTGGAGTGGATCCCGTTGAGCGTCTCGAGCTTCTCGCGCTTGGCGGGATCGGTCCCCTCCAGGGCAGGGCCGAACCGGTCCGCCAGCGCCTCGGCGATGTCGCGCCCCTCGCGCCAGGCGGCGGTGGCGACCTCGCCCCACTGGCGCAGGGTCTCCTGCGCCTCGTCGAGGATGGCGACGGGGTCCGGCACGAGCCCGAAGTGGGCGAGGGCGATGCCGGCCGGCCGGCGGCCGGCAAAGCGGCGCAGCGAGGCGAGCGCCTGGTCGAGGTCGAAGTCGGGCGGCGGCGTGGCGGGCCGCAGGATACCGACGTCGGGCAGGCGCACGCCCACGGCGTCGCCGGCGAACAGCACGCCCGAGTGGGAGTCGTGGAGGGCCAGGTGGTGCTTGGCGTGGCCCGGCGAGTCAACCGTCGTCAACGCGCGGTTGGACGACACCGTGACCTGCTCGCCGTCGGCCAGCACGTGCACCCGCTCGGCGGCCGTGGGGGTCAGGCGGCCGTAGAGCGAGTCGAGCAGGTCGCCGTACACCTGCGCCGCGCTGTTCACCAGCTTGGTGGGATCGACCAGATGCCGGGCGCCCCTCTCGTGGACGTAGATCGTGGCGTCGGGGAAGGCGGCGGCGACGTCGCCCACGCCCCCGGCGTGGTCGAGGTGGATGTGGGTGACCGCCACGCCCGCCAGCTCGCCCGGCTCGACGCCCAGCTCGTCGAGCGCGGCGAGCAGGGCGGGCACCGACGTCTGGCTGCCGGTCTCGACCAGCACCGGCGCCTCGCCGGTGACGAGGTACCCGGCGGTGACCTGATGCCACCCGCCGAGCAGCGTGTCGATCTGGAGGACACCGGGGGCGATCTCGGTGTGCACGGGTCCGACCCTACTGGCAGGTCATTGTTTGTCACAGGTCGTGGCTAACGTCGGCGCTATGCGCAAGCCGCGCCCGACGCCGCCCACCCTGTGGGACGACCCCGACGAGCCGACCTGGTCGGTGGGCGAGATCGGCGAGGCGCTCGCGGGTGCGCTCCGGAAGGCGTTCCCCGACGAGGTGTGGGTGCGGGGCGTGATCGCCAACCTTCCCGACCAGCGGCGCGGCACGGGCATCCGGTGGTTCGACCTGGTCGAGCCCGCGCCGGGCGGCGACCTGTCTCGGCCCCCGGTGGCCCGGCTGCCGGTCGTGCTGTTCGACGACGAGCGCCGGCGGGTCAACCTGCGCCTGCGTGTCACCGGCAACGCCGTGCGGATGGAGAACGGCGCCGAGGTGCGGGTGCGGGGGCGGCTGGCGTACTGGGGACGCGGCGGCCGCCTGCAGCTGCAGATGTCCGACATCGACCCCGACTTCACGCTGGGCCGCCTGGCCGCCGAGCGCGAGCGGCTGCTGCGGGTGCTGCGTGCCGAGGGCCTGCTCGACCGGCAGTCGCGGTTGGCGCGGCCGCCGGTGCCGCTACGGCTGGGGCTGGTCACGAGCGCCGGCAGCGCCGCCGAGCACGACGTCCTCGACGAGCTGCGTCGCTCGGGTATCGGCTTCCGGGTGCTGCGAGCCGATGTGCGCGTGCAGGGCGTGCACGCCGCCCGTTCGGTGGCGAGGGCGCTCGCGTCGGTGGCCGCCCGGGGGGTCGATGCCGTGCTTCTGGTGCGGGGCGGCGGCGCCACCACCGAGCTGGCCGCCTTCGACAGCGAGGTGATCGCCCGGGCGATCGCCGGCCTGGACGTGCCGGTCCTCACGGGCATCGGGCACGACATCGACCGCACGATCGCCGACGAGGTGGCGCACGCCACCTACAAGACGCCCACCGCGTGCGCCCAGGCGGTGGTCGACGACGTGCGGTCGTTCCAGCGCCGCACCGTCGAGGTGTGGGCGCACGTGGCCGGCACCGTACGGCGCCAGCTCCGCCGCGAGTCCGAGCGGCTGCGGGCATGCGGCCGGCACGTCGCCGTGGCCACACGTCAACGACTGGGCACCGCCGACCGCGACCTCACCGCCTGCCGGCCGCGGTTGCGACGAGCGTCCGTGGCCGCCCTCGAACGGTCGACGCGGCGGCTCGACCGAGCGGCGGGCCGAGTGGAGTCGACCACCCGAGCCCACCTGCGCGCCCACGAGCGGGCCGTCGATCTCGCGGGGCAGCGCATGGCGCACCGCCCGCCCCGCCTCCTGGGCGCCGCCGCCCGCGACCTCGACCGGCTCGAGGCGCAGCTGCGCGCCCTCGACCCCGCCCGCACCCTGGCCCGGGGGTGGTCCATCACCCGTGACGCCGACGGCCGGGTCGTCCGCACGGCCGGCCAGGTGCGTTCGGGCGACCAGCTGACCACCACGCTGGCCGAGGGCGAGGTCCGCAGCACCGTCAACGGAGCGCGAGGAGCATCCCGATGACCGAGTCCGACATTGGCTACGCGGAGGCGCTGGACGAGCTGGAGGGCATCCTGGACGAGCTCGACGGCGACGAGGTCGACGTCGACGTGCTGGGCGCCCGAGTGCGGCGAGCAGCCGAGCTGCTGCGGCTGTGCCGCGAGCGCATCGCCAGCGCCCGGTTCGACGTCGAGCAGGTGGTGGCCGAGCTCGAGGCCGAAGCCGAGGCCGAGCCGCCCAACGGCGAGCCCCCGACGCCCGAGGGCCCCGACGGTCCCAGCCCGTGAGCCGGCGTGCCGAGGCAATGACTGACGCTCCGGAGGGCCGGAGGCGATAGCGAACGGAAACCGTTCGTCATTGCCTCGCGCCCGGCGAGCCGTTCGTTATTG
>DASQUY010000493.1:0-5997 GCA_035641055.1 Acidimicrobiales bacterium
CAGCACCGGCTTCGGATAGACGCCCAGGAACACGATCAAGCCCACCAGCGGGGCCAGCACCAAGCCCTCACGCCACGACAGCTCGGCGAAGCCCTTGTTGTCGTCGTCGGGCTCGCCATGGAAGACCCGCTGGTACGCCCATAGCAGGTACAGGGCGGCGAGGATCACGCCGACGGCGGCGGCCACCGCCCACCACCGCCGAGTGAGGAACGACCCGACGAGCACCAGGAACTCGCCCACGAACCCGTTGAGGCCCGGCAACCCCAGTGACGACATCATCACGACCGTGAACACGGCGGCGAAGATCGGTGCCGCCTTCTGCAGGCCCTTCAGCGCCGCGATCTCGCGGGTGTGGCGCCGGTCCATGATCATGCCGACGAGGAGGAACAGGGCGCCCGTGGAAAGGCCGTGGTTGACGTTCTGGAGCAGCCCGCCCTGTAGCCCCTGGGTCGTGATGGCGAACGTGCCGAGCACGATGAACCCGAGGTGGGCGACCGACGAGTAGGCCACCAGCCGCTTCAGGTCCTTCTGCATGGCGGCCACGATGGCGCCGTAGACGATGCCGATCACGCCGAGCGTCACCAGGGTGGGCGCGAAGAACGAGGCGGCGTCCGGGAACAGGTACAGCCCGAAGCGCAGCAGCCCGTAGGTGCCGAGCTTCAGGAGCACGCCCGCCAGGATCACCGACCCGGCCGTCGGCGCCTCGGTATGGGCATCGGGCAGCCAGGTGTGCAGTGGGAACAACGGCACCTTGACGGCGAACGCCAGGGCGAAGGCGAGGAAGATCCACCGGGCCGCGGCCCAGTCGAGCGGGTTGGCGCTGTCGGAGTCGTCGGCCACCGTGCGGGACTCGGCGATCTCGACCAGGTCGAAGTTGAGCGGCACGTCCGCCCGCAGCGCGTCGACCTCCGCCTGGATGTCGGGCGGCAGGTTGGCGGGGTCGTCCTGCTCGGCGACCAGGGCGGCGGCCTCGGCACGGCTCTCGTCCTGGATGGCGTCCTGGTGCAGGTAGGCGAGGGCCACGATCCCGACGAGCATCAGCGCCGAGCCGAACATCGTGAACAGGAAGAACTTGAGTGACGCGTAGACCCGGTTGGCGTAGCCCCAGCCGCCGATGAGGAAGTACATGGGCACCAGCACGATCTCGAACATCACGAAGAACAGGAAGAGATCGAGCGCCACGAACACGCCGAGACACCCGGCTTCCAGCAGGAGCAGCCAGGCGTAGTACGGCTTGGCGTCGTGGGAGGGCGTGGAGCCGAGCATGGCGATGGGGAACAGCACCGCGGTCAGCACCACCAGGAACAGCGAGATGCCGTCCACTCCCAGGTGCCAGGAGATCCCGAAGTCGGGGATCCACGGGCGGTCGGTCACGAACTGGTAGCCGGCGTCGCCGGTGTCGAACGCTGCCAGCAGCCACAGGGCGAGGGCGGCGGTCGCCGCCGTGAACAGGAGCGCCACACCCCGGTGCAGCTCGGCCCGGGCCCGCGGGATGAGCGCCACGGCCAGCGCGCCCGCGGCCGGCACCAGCACGAGCGCGGTGAGGATCGGGAAGTCCGGCGCTCCCGTCGCCTCCTGCGCGAAGACGGGCACCATCAGAATGTGAGCCTCGAGAGGAAGTAGCCGAGGAGGACCACCACGCCGACGGTGACACCCAGGGCGTAGGAGCGGACGAAGCCGGACTGGACCGAGCGCAGTCGACCACCGAGGGAGCGGACCCCCGTCGCCACGCCGTTGACCGCGCCGTCGACGACGTTGGCGTCAAAGGCGGCGACGCCCTCGAACGCCTCCTCGCCCGGACCGCCGGCGAACGCCGTGACCCCCTCGTCGACGTACCAAGCGTGCTCCAGCACGGCCGGCTCGACTGGTCGCACCCGGCGCCACAGGTAGACCAGCGTCCCCAACCCGACCCCGACGAGCGACACGACCGAGGCTTCCAAGGCGAGCGCCACCTTGGTGTTCGTGGCCACGTCGAGGTGGAACTCGAACTCGCCGAGCACCGGCTCGAGCCAGTGCTCCAGGAACTGGACGTCGCTGGTGAAGGGCAGGTTGATGACCCCGCCGGCGATCGACAACAGGGCGAGGAGGGCCAGCGGCACGGTCATGATCCAGGGCGACTCGTGGGGCCGAGGATGGTCGTGGGTCTCGGCGTCGTCGGCGTCGGCGCCGCCTTCGTCTCCGAGCTCGTTGGCCGCGGCGCCGGCGCTCGCCGGTGCCGGCTCGGCTCCTCCGGCCCAGCGCGGCTCCCCGAAGAACACCATGTACACCTGGCGGGTCATGTAGTAGCCGGTCAGCAGGGCAGCCACGATCCCGACGGCCCACAACGCCTTCCCTTCGGCGCCACCGATACCCCAGGCCCCGAGCAGGATCTCGTCCTTCGACCAGAAGCCAGCGAACGGCGGCACGCCGGCTATGGCCAGCCAACCGACGATGAACGTCGCCGCGGTGAGCGGCATGAACCGGCGCAGGGCGCCCATGCGGCGCATGTCCTGCTCGTTGTGCAGCCCGTGCATCACCGAGCCGGCGCCCAGGAACAGCAGCGCCTTGAAGAAGGCGTGGGCCACCATGTGGAAGATGGCGGCCACGTAGGCCCCCACCCCCACCGCCAGGAACATGAAGCCGAGCTGGCTGATCGTCGAGTAGGCCAGCACCTTCTTGATGTCGTTGTGACCGACGGCGATCGTGGCCGCGAACAGCGCGGTGAGCACCCCCGTCCAGGCGATGACGTCGGGGACCCAGTCGTAGCTGGCGGCCAGCAGCGGGCTGGCCCGGGTCATGAGGAAGACGCCGGCGGTCACCATCGTGGCGGCGTGGATCAGCGCCGAGACCGGCGTCGGGCCGGCCATGGCGTCGGGTAGCCACACGTACAGCGGCAGCTGCGCCGACTTGCCGACCGCACCCAGGAACAGCAGCAGGGCGATGGCGGTGACGGTCACCGCCGCCATCTCCTCGGCGCCGGCGAACAGCTCGGCGTAGTCGAGCGTCCCCACGGCGCCGAAGGCGAGCATCATCGCCACGAGGAAGCCGAAGTCGCCGATGCGGTTGGTGACGAACGCCTTCTTGCCGGCGCTGGCGTTGGCCTCGTCGCTGAACCAGAACGAGATCAGCCAGTACGAGCAGGCGCCGACGCCCTCCCAACCCAGGAAGGTGACCAGCAGGTTGCTGCCGAGCACCAGCATGAGCATGGAGAAGACGAACAGGTTCATGAACACGAAGAACCGGGGGAAGCCCGGGTCCCCGTGCATGTAGCCGATCGAGTACAGGTGGATGAGCGTGCCGACGCCGGTGACGAACAGCGCCATCGTGATCGACAACGGGTCGGCCAGGAAGCCGGCGTCTGCCTGGAGCGTGCCCACTGGCACCCACTCGAAGAGCGTCTGCGTGAAGCTGCGGGCCTCCTCGTCCTCGGCCAGCAGGCCGGCGTAGACGACAACCGAGGCGGCGAAGCTGCCGCCGCAGGCGAGCGTCGCCACCCAGCCGGCGGTGGGCTCGCCCAGCCACCGGCCCGCCAGCAGCAGGACGAGGAACCCGGCCAGCGGCAGCGCGGGAATCAGCCAGACGACGTCGAGCACGTTCTCCTACCCCTCCAGGATCGCCACGTCGTCGGCGGTGGCACCGGGCCGCTTGCGGAGCAGGGCGACGATGATGGCGAGGCCGACGACCACCTCGGCCGCCGCCACCACGAGCACGAACACCACGATCGACTGCCCTCCGGTGTCGCGCAGCATCCGCGAGAACGTGACGAACGTGAGCGTGACGGCGTTGAGCATCAGCTCGACGCACATGAACATCACGAGCGGGTTGCGCCGGACCAGCAGCCCGAACGTGCCGATCGAGAACAGCACCGCCCCCAGCGCCAGGTACCAGGCCGGCGTCACTACATCGACCCCGATCACGGGGCGGCCTCCTCGGCCTCGGCGGGTGCCGCCGCCCGCTCGTCCGCCTCACCGTTCGGACTTCCCGCCCGGGCCTCGGCGGCCGCCATCCGCTCGCCGATCTCGGCCTCGCGCTCCGCCTGGCCGGGATCGACGATCTCCTCCTCCCGGCCTCCCCGGCGGGCGAGCGCCACGGCCGCCACCACCGCGATCACCAACAGCACCGACGTGATCTCGAGGGCGTAGACGTAGCGGGTGAACAGCGCCTCGCCGAGCTGTTCGATGTCGGGCACCGCCTCGTCGACCTCGCCCACGACGCCGGTGGCCTCCCACCCGGTGCTGGCCAGCGTGGTCAACACCAGGGCCAGCACACCGAGCGCCACGACCCCGGCGGTCACCCGCTGGCCGCCGCCCAGGGGCTCGACCCTCAGGTTCTCGGCCCGGTCCACGCCCAGCAGCATGATCACGAACAGGAACAGGACCACGATGGCGCCCGCGTAGACGATCACCTGCACGGCCGCCAGGAAGTTGGCCTCCTGGGCCACGAACAGCACGGCGATGCCGAACAAGGTCCCCACCAGCGACAGCGCCGCGTGGACGGGGTTGCGGCTGGCCACCACCCCCACCGCCCCGACCAGCGCCGCGCCGCCGGCGATCACGAAGACCGCGAGCTCGATCACGGGGACTCGTCCTTTGCCTCCGGCGAAGCTCCGGCGCCTGCGGCGCCTTCGCCGCCTCCGGCACATGTAAGGCCTCGCCCGCAGGCGGCAAGTGCGCCTACGGCTTCGGCGTGAGCTTCCGGAACGTTGGGGACGAACGGGCTCACGGGTGAGCCTCCTCGCCGCTTTCCGCAGCACGGCTCAGTTCCTCCGGTGGCTCGTCGGCCGGATGGCCGCCGGGCTCGCCGGGGTGGCTGAGGATGGCGTCGGCCTCGCTGGTGTCGGTCTCGCTCTCGGGCACCGACTGGCCCTGCTCCCCCGGGCGGACGCCGAACCCCAGGTCCGCCGACCAGGCGATCCGGCCCTCGTAGTCGGCCGCCCCCGACGGCGAGGTGGCCCGCACCCAGGCCGACGTGTGCGGCAGGACGGCGTCGGCGTCGCTCCAGTCCTCCCACGGCAGCTGGCGGGGCTCCCCCTTGTCGTCGACCACCAGCTCGTCCTTGGTGTAGATGGCGTCCTGCCGGTTCGTGAAGCTGAACTCGAACAGCTTGGTCTCGGTGATCGCCTCGGTGGGGCACGCCTCCACGCACAGGTCGCAGTGGATGCAGCGCAGGTAGTTGATCTCGTAGATGTAGCCGTAGCGCTCGCCGGGCGAGACCGGGTCGTCGGGCGGGTTGTCGGCGCCCCGGACGTAGATACAGCGGGCCGGGCACACGCCGGCGCACAGCTCGCAGCCGATGCACTTCTCCGTGCCGTCCTCGTAGCGGTTGAGGACGTGGCGACCGTGGAGGCGGACGGGTTTGGTGCGCTTGCCGCCCCGGTCCTTCACGTAGTCCTTGGTCAGCCGTTCCTCGAACAGCTTGCGGAACGTGACCTTGAAGCCGTCGAGCACGCCCATCAGCCGACGACCTCCCGAGCCTCGGACTCCCGGCGCTGTCGGGCGACGGCGATGGCGCCGGCGAACCCGGCGTACGTGGCCAGGAGCACGGCGAAGGACACCGCCACGACGACCGCCAGGTTCCACCCCTCGTCGCGGCCGACGTTGATGAAGCCGAGCAGCAGGACCCAGCCGAGGGCCAGCGGGATGAGCGCCTTCCAGCCGAGGTTCATGAGCTGGTCATAGCGGAAGCGCGGCAAGGTGGCGCGCAGCCACACCTGCAGGAACAGGAAGACGATCAGCTTCAGGAAGAACCAGATGAAACCCCAGAGCCAGTGCGGCAGGAAGTCGAAGGTCGGGCCGGCCGGGCCCCCGAAGAACAGCGTCACCATGATCGCCGACATCGTGACCGTGTTCATGAACTCGGCCAGGTAGAAGAGCGCGAACCGGAACGACGAGTACTCGGTGTGGAAGCCCCCCACCAGCTCCTGCTCTGCCTCGACCAGGTCGAAGGGTGGGCGGTTGAGCTCGGCGGTGCCGGCGATGAGGAAGATGATGAACGGCACGACCCCGGTGGCGAGGACGT
>DASQUY010000494.1:0-4940 GCA_035641055.1 Acidimicrobiales bacterium
GGGGCGCGCCCCGCTCCACGAGCAGCAACCGGGGCTGGCCCATGCGGCGCAGCTCTTCCCGCCGGTCCTGCTCGGCCGGCCAGTGGACGAGGGCGACCTCCACGCTCCGGACGGTACGGAGCGCGGGTTTCGCGATTGTTACGCACGGATGAACCCACTCGGGGGGCTCCGCCACCCGAGACCCCCGGCTACCCGCCGCGCAACTACCTGCATACATCTAAGCTGCGGCGCCATGGCACGGGACCAGTACCTGAACCACCTGGCGTCCGTGCCCCTGTTCGCGGGGGCCACGACCAGGGAGCTGCGGGCGATCGCCAAGGCCACCGTCGAGCTGAACATCGACGAGGGCAGGGAGTTCGTCACCCAGGGCGACGTCGGGCGCGAGGCGTTCGTCATCGTCGAGGGCCAAGCCGAGGTGCGGCGCGGCGGTCAGAAGATCGGGGGGCTGGGCCCGGGTGACTGCGTGGGCGAGATGGCGCTGCTCGACCACGGACCCCGCACCGCCAGCGTCATCGCCGCCACGCCGCTCACCGTCCTCGTGTTGAGCCCGCGCGAGTTCTCGGGGCTGCTCGACGAGGTCCCCTCGCTCACCCACAAGATCCTCGCCGCCCTGGCCGGCCGCGTCCGCCAGCTCGACAGCCAGGCCTTCGGCTAACCCCTCTCCACACCAACTTGCGGTGGTTACGGGGGCCATAGCCCCCCCAACCACCGCAAGTTCGGAGGGGTGGGGCACCGTTGGGTAGCTTCGGCGGCGTGAGCACCGTGAGCACCGCCGACGCCGACGCTGACGCGGACGCCGGCGCGAACGGCACGGACCGGCCGGCGCCCGTGCGCATCCGGCCCCGCCACGTCGCCGTCGTCATCGGTGTGGCGTTCGCCGTCGTCACCGTGGCGTCGGGAATCGTGGCCACGGTCCTGCAATGGCACGACGACTCGCCGGTGTCGCGCGAGGTCTTCGGCAACATCCCGTCGGCCTGGAAGGCCGTCTTCTACACCGTGATACCCGTGCTCGTCGTGTACGGGGCCATGGTGTTCTCGTGGCGGGTGCGCAACTGGGAGCGGGGCGGGCCCGACGACCGCAGCACCACGCGGCGCAACGTCGCCCGGCGCCTCGGGGACTTCCGGGCCGGCGTCTACATGCAGACCCTGCTGCGCGACCCCGCGGCCGGGCTCATGCACTCGTTGATCTACTTCAACTTCCTCATCCTGTTCGCCGTCACCATCGTGTTGGAGATCGACCACCAGCTCCCGGAGAGCGCCAAGTTCCTGCACGGCGACGTGTACCGGGGCTACTCGCTGGTGGGCGACGTGGCCGGCGCCCTGTTCGTCGTCGGGGTCCTGTGGGCCATCGCCCGCCGCTACGTCCAGCGGCCCTACCGCATCCGCATCAAGTCCAGGCCCGAGCACGCCGTCATCCTCGGCACGCTGCTGGCCATCGGCCTCACGGGCCTCGGCACCGAGGCGTTCCGCATCGCCCACGACGGCCGGCCCGACTTCGAGCGCTGGTCGGTGATCGGCTATCCGCTGTCGGGCGTGGTCGACGGCATGGACGGCCTCGCCGGCTGGCACCAGGGCTGGTGGGTCGCCCACGTCGTCAGCTTCCTGCTGTTCCTGGTGATCCTGCCGGTGACGATGCTCCGGCACATGTTCACCTCGCCGCTCAACATGTACCTGGGGGACCGCGAGCGGCCGAAGGGAGCGATGAAGGCGCTGCCCAACCTCATGGAGACCGAGCTCGAGTCGTTCGGGGCCGCCACCGTCGAGGACTTCACCTGGAAGCAGCTGCTCGACACCGACGCCTGCACGATGTGCGGACGCTGCACGTCCGTCTGCCCCGCCCACGCCACCGGCAAGCCGCTCGATCCCCGTGAGATCGTGCTCAAGACCGGCGAGGTCATGGCCCGCACCGGCACGCCGGCCGTCTCGCCCCCCATCGGCGTGGACCCGGAGATCACGGTGTCGGCCGACTCGCTGTTCGAGCGGATCACCCCCGAGGAGCTGTGGGCGTGCACGTCCTGCAAGGCGTGCGACGAGATCTGCCCGGTCAACATCGAGATCCTCGACAAGATCCTCGACATGCGGCGCTACCTGTCGCTCATGGAGTCGAACTTCCCCACCGAGCTGGGCACCGCCTACCGGTCGATGGAGAACTCCAGCAATCCCTGGGGCATGGGCCAGGCCGACAGGGGAGCCTGGGCCTCCAAGGTCGAGGGCGTCGAGATCGTCGAGCCCGGGGGGAGCTTCGACCACGAGTACCTGTACTGGGTCGGCTGCGCCGGCAGCTTCGACGACAAGAACCAGAAGGTCACCGTGGCCATGGCCAAGCTCATGCAGCGGGCCGGCCTCGACTTCGCCATCCTCGGCCCGTCGGAGATGTGCACCGGCGACCCCGCCCGCCGCTCGGGCAACGAGTACATCTACCAGATGCTCGCCATGCAGAACATCGAGACGCTGAACGGCATGAGCGTCCGCAAGATCGTCACGCAGTGCCCGCACTGCTTCAACACGCTCGGCAACGAGTACCCGCAGCTCGGAGGCAACTACGAGGTCATCCACCACAGCCAGCTGCTCGAGTGGCTCATCGCCGAGGGCCGCCTGGATCTCACCGACGCCCGCCTCGACGAGCGGGTCGTCTACCACGACTCGTGCTACCTCGGTCGCCACAACGACGTGTACATGGCGCCCCGGCGGGTCATCGGCAGCCTCGGGGGCATCGAGGTCGTCGAGGCCAGCCGCAACGGCACGAGGGGCATGTGCTGCGGTGCCGGCGGTGCTCGCATGTGGATGGAGGAGACGACCGGCAAGCGCGTCAACGAGGAGCGCACCCAGGAGCTCATCGCCACCGGCGCCAGCCGCATCGCCACCGCCTGCCCGTTCTGCTACATCATGATCGACGACGGCGCCAAGGCCGCCGGCAAGGACGACGACGAGGTGCAGGTGGCCGACATGTCCATGCACCTGCTCGAGGCGCTCGAGGAACGCGACACCCGGCGGGCCGAGACGCTGGAGACGCTGGGGACGGTCGGGCCGTTCAGCGAGTGAGCGCGAGAGTGGGCGCCGCGCTCGCGTGCGCGGCGCCCACCGGCCGGTGCCTCGGGCCGGCCTGACCTACGCGACGGTGGGGTCGGCCAGCGCCGCGAACGTGGCGCCGGCGTGGTTCCCGAACGGGACCCGCCCCACGGTCACCTCCACACCTTCGACCTGCGCCAACTCGCCGAGATCGGCCAGCACCTCGACCATGGCGCGATCCACGCCGTAGGCGGGCATCACGGCCACCAGCCGGCTGGCCGTTCGTGAGGAGCCGAGCGCCGCCACGGTCTCGCCCGCCCGGAAGCGGCGGGCCAGGATGCGGCCCGCCGCGACCCTGACGCCGATGCGCACGGGCGCCGCGACGGCGCTCAGCTCCAGCTGCACCACCAGGGAGGCGAAGGTCATCCGGGGAGCGATGGCCAGGGCCTCGCACTGGGCGTGCAGCTCGTGAAGTCGTCGTTCGAGGAACCGGGCCGTGACGAGGCCGGTCACCGGGTCCACGCAATCCACCGCCGAGGCGACCGCCACCCGCTCGGCGGCCCAGGCGCCCAGGGCGCGGGCCAGCAGCGCGAGGGAGTCGAGCCGGCGCGTCCGCCCGCGGCCCGCGGTCCGCCACGACACGCGGACCAGCGCCACGAGGTCGTCGGCGACCTCGGGCGCGGTGTGGTCGGAACCGGCCCTGGCCTGGGCGAAGGCGACCACGGCCTCCTCCACCCCCGCCAGGTCGGCGTCGCTGGCCAGGACCGCGGCAAGGCTCCGGGTCGCCGGATCGCACCACTCGGCGAAGTCGATCCGGGCGCCCGCCTCCAGGTACCAGTCGGTGAGGAGCCCGTCGCCCGGCCGGGGGGGAGGGCCTGGATGGGGGCCCGACCGGACGACGAGCTCGTGGAGCCTCGACACGCCGCTCGGGCCCCGCTGGGTTGAGCTCGACGGCGCTCGTGGCTCCATACCCAATGAGAGTGGGTGGTACCCAGATCGTGACGCGGATTCGGCGAAGAACTTCGAACTCGTTCTGGTTCGCGGTGCGGGGCCTGGTGTCACCCTCCCCGGTGGACCACACTGGCCGCGCCGAGGGGTCTCCCACCCGTCATGCCTGTCACCGCGTTCTCCGACGCCGAGCTGCTCGACCAGGCACGCCACGGTGGCGAAGCCGCGTTCACCGAGCTGTACGTCCGCCACCAGCCCGCGGCCCTCCGGCTGGCCTCGACCTACCGGCGCTCCGCCGACCCGGAGGACCTGGTCAACGAGGCGTTCGAGAAGGTCCTGGCCGCCGTGCGGCGGGGTGGCGGGCCCACCGAGTCGTTCCGGGCCTACCTGTTCGTGACCCTGCGGCGTCTGGCGGCCGAGCACGCCGAGCGCCCATCCGACGAGCCGCTCGACGACGTGCCCGAACCCGTGGTCGCCGAGGCGGCGGAGCCGGGAATGGAGCGCGCCGACCGCGACATCATGAGCAGCGCCTTCGAGTCGCTGCCCGACCGCTGGCAGGCCGTGCTGTGGCACACCGCGGTCGAAGGTCGCGCGCCGCGCGAGCTGGCGCCGGCGCTGGACGTCTCCGCCAACGCCGCCGCCGCGCTGTCGTACCGGGCGCGGGAGAAGCTGCGGCAGGCCTACCTTCAGGCCCACCTGCTGGCCTCGCCCCACCCCGAGTGCGAGCCCCACCGCTCACGGCTGGGTGCCTACGTGCGCGGGGGCCTCCGCCCACGCGACCAGGCGGCGACGGAGCGTCACGTCGAGTCGTGTGGCTCGTGTAGCGCCCTGGTCGCCGAGCTGACCGACGTCAACCGGCTGCTGGCACGGTCGCTGCTGCCGCTGTTCCTGGTGGGCCACGGCGCTGAGATCGCCGCCGTGGGTGGTGCGGCGGCTGGCGCTGCGGGTGGCGCTGCGGCCGGCGGCGCCAAGCGCCTGTGGGG